>JAXIPK010000285.1:0-13715 GCA_045402975.1 Acidobacteriota bacterium | reverse complement strand
GCCTGCCTCTACGGCGTGCAGAAGAAAGGCGACCTGTCGGTGCACTGGCTCCGCCGCGCGATTGAGGGCGGCTACCGCAACTACGACTGGATCAAGGGCGACTCTGACCTCGACTCCGTGCGCGAGCACCCCGGCTACCTCGACCTGATGAAGGGCCACTAACCAAGCACCAGGCGGCAAGCACCAACATGTTCCAGCCTGACCTGCTCAAGAACCAGCACATCCTCATCACCGGCGGCGGCACGGGACTGGGCCGCTCGATGGCGCTGCGCTTCGCCGAGCTGGGCGCGCGCCTCTTTCTCGCCGGGCGGCGCGAAGAGCCGCTGCGCAAGGTCGCCGAGGAAATCCGCAGCCGCGGCGCTCACGCTGCCTGGGCCACGGGCGACGTCCGCGACTTCGCCGCCGTAGAGAAGGTCGTGGAGGCCGCGTGGAAAGAATTCGGCCCGCTCACCGCGCTGGTCAACAACGCCGCCGGCAACTTCGTCTGCCCCACCGAGCGCCTCTCGCCCAACGCCTTCGCTTCCGTCGTCGGCATCGTGCTCAACGGCAGCTTCCACTGCACGCTGGCCTGCGGCCGCCGCTGGATCGAAGCCAAGCAGCCGGGCTCGGTTCTCAACATCCTGGCGACGTATGTCTGGACGGGCTCGGGCTTCGTCGTCCCTTCGGCCTGCGCTAAGGCGGGCGTGCTGGCGTTGACGCGTTCGCTGGCAGTCGAGTGGGCCCGCCACCGCATCCGGCTGAACGCCATCGCTCCCGGGCCGTTCCCTACCGAGGGCGCCTGGTCGCGCGTCATTCCGTCGGGCGACTTCGAGGAGGTTCACCGCCGCCGACATCCCATGCAGCGCTTCGGCCGCCACGAAGAACTGACGAATCTCGCCACATTCCTGCTCGCTCCCCAGGCCGAGTACATCAACGGCGACTGCGTCACCATTGACGGCGCTCAGTGGCTGCGCGCCGGCGGCCAGTTCAACGACCTTCTGGATCTGCCCGGCTCCTTCTGGGATGAGCTCGAGCGCGCCCGCAAGCCCAAGGCCTGATGGGCCAAGCCCTTACGGGGGCAGAATGCCCAGCAGACTCTTTGTCGGTCCGAAGACAAGCTGCCTCCGGTGAAACAATCTCCCCTAAGGGGTAGTAATTACCCTGAACAGTTCCCCTCTCTCACCCGGTCGGAAAGGGAAATAGCGCATCTACTATATTGTTTTCTATGCTTTACAATTTAATTTGCGCGTGATGGACTTTGGCTTTCTACGTGCACTATATAGGCGGGGGGCGGAAAAAATTTACCCTTGGCCCTGCTGCCAGGGCCAAGAGGTGGGGGTCTCCGAAGATGACTGAACAGGTTCCGCAGCCCAAGCGCATAAAGGTCTTGGTGCTAACTCGCGACTCGTCAATTCGGTCCCAAGTGCACCGGGCCTTAGAGCTTGCAGGCTGCGCGGTCATTTCCCGGGAGGGTTTCCGCCCCTCTGATTTAACGGCTCAACCCCCGTTCCACCTGGTGCTGGCCGGGGCTACGCTCTTTCCCGAAGCGCCGGGACTGATTCTCTTCCGGGCGCTGCGCGACGCCTTCTCGCGCTCCCGCTTTGCCCTTCTGTTTGAAGCTGAAGATCCCTGGCTGCTGGACCAGGCGGAGCACTCCGGCCTCTCGACGGTTCAACTGGCGACCGGGCCCACGGAGCTGTCGTCCCTGGTCGGCATGGGTCCGGCGGAGATGCCACTGGCTTCCCTGCCCATCGAGCCGCGGACGCGGCTGCTGAGCCCAAGCTGGCGGTTCCACCCCCGCCAACTCCTGTAGCGTCTGGACTCCATCACCGCACTCCACTAAGGTAGCCCGGTGGCCGCACCGTCGAAGCCGCGCCGCTACCGACGTGTCAAGCTCAGCCCCGGCAAATGGGTCATCGTTCAAGGCGCCGGCCGCACGGAGACTCTTCGCTGCACAATGATGGGCCTGGGTGGGATGTTCCTGGAGGGCGCCAAGCCCTTCCCGGAAGGCTCCTTTGTCCGCTTTGCCTTCAGCGTCGGCGCTCAGACTGCTCGCGGCACCGCCACCGTGCGCGACGCCACGGCCAAGGGCATGGGCCTGGCCTTCGTCACCCTGAAGTCCGACGACCGCGCCAAGATCCGCCTCTTCCTCGAGCGCTACCTCGCCAAGAAATAGCCGCGGTCCTCTTTCACACCGTCAGCGCTTCCAGCAGGCGGTCGATCTCCCATTCGCGGTTGTAGATGTTGGGGCTGATGCGCAGCGCGTCCTGGCGCAGGCTGACGTAAATGTTCTTCTTCCGCAGCGACTCCCAGAGCTCCCGCGTCTTCTCCGGCGTGCGCGCCGCGACACAGACAATCGTGCCGCGCCGCTCCGGCTCGCGCGGCGAGCGCAGCACGCAACGGTCGCGCGGCAGCCGCTCGACGACAAGATTGCACAGTCCCTGCGCGTGCCGCTCGATCTTCTCCACGCCCAATTGCAGCAGAAACTCCACCGACGCCTTCATCGCCGAGACATTGAGGAAGTTCGCCGTCTCCGGCGAATCCCAGCGCCGCGCGCCCGCCGCCAGCCGCCAGCCCTCGCGCGGCAACTGGTTGAAGTTGACCGCCCCTTCCACGCTCATCCAATTGATGTCGCCCACTTCAAGCTTCTCGATGAGCTCTTCGCGAATGTAGAAAAACCCCGTGCCGTAGGGCGAGAACAGCCACTTGTAGCCCGCACACGTCAGAAAATCGCAGCCCAGCTCTTGGACGTTGAAGGCCACACCACCCACCGCCTGGCTGCCATCCACAAACACCAGCACGCCGCGCTCGTGGCAGCCCGCCGCCAGCCGCGCGATATCCACGCGGCTCCCGCTCGAATAACTCACGTAGCTCACGGCCACCAGGCGCGTCTTCTCGTTCACGGCGCTGAGCAGGTCATCGGCCGTGACGAACCGCCCATCGCTCGGCGGAACATCCCGCACCCGCACGCCGCGTCGCTCGAGATTCTTCCAGGGAAAGTAGTTGGCCGGGAACTCGCCCACCGGGAGAACGATCTCGTCGCCCCGTTTCCACTCGAGCCCTCTCGCCACGGCGTTCACACCGTCGGAGGCTCCGCAGGTCAGCGCAATCTCGCTCGGCTTGGCGCCGATGAGTCGTGCCAGCGCGTCCCGCGTCTGGTCCGGCAGCTCAAAGTAGATTTCGTTGCTGTGGCGCTCAGGATATTTCTTGTGCTCCAGCGCCTGCTGCACCGCCCGAATCGTCACCCGCGGGAACGGCCCCTGCGCCGCGCAGTCCAGGTAAACGCGGTTCTCCAGGTCCCAGAACTCTTCCCGCCAATCCACCGCCGTTGCGTGCGTTTCGGTGTGACTCACTGGCCTTTCTCGCCTCCCTTGTAGTCCCCTCGAGGGCCAATGCGCGTCAGCAAGGATTGAAAGCGCGGATCGGAGCGCAATGGGTCATAAACCGGATCGGCGTAGAAGTAACTGATCCAACCCTCACCCTCCGCGGAAGCTCTCTCCAGCCCTTCGAGCGCCTGCTCCTTGTCTCCCAGGCCGAGATGCACGAAGGCGATGTCCAGCGACTTGACATGGCGGCGCTTGGAGAGAGCCTTCAGCTCTTCCAGCAGCTTGTGCGCCTCGCCCCGGCGACCCATTACTCCATAGCAATGTCCCAGACCAGCCAGGATGTAGGGTGTTTCTGGAGAAAGCGTCTTCGCCTTTTGAAACTCCGCTATGGCCTGCTCATACAGGCCCTTTTGCTCGTACACACGCCCCAAATCGTAGTGGGCCAGGGCAAAACTCGGATCCAGCTCCAGCGTTTTCTTGAATTGCGCAATGGCCTCGTCGTACTGGCGCCCCAGATACAGATGCCAGCCGGCGGAGTTGTTCACCATCAGAGATAGTGGATCGAGCTCCAAAGCGCGCCGCATCTGTTCGATGGCTGCCTCTGGTCGCCCCGTCTGGCTCAACAAGTCGCTGTATCTCATGCGACCCTGCGCGAACCCGGGGTTCAATTCGAGGGCCAGCACGAATTCGCGTTCCGCCGCCTCCCGGTCGTTTCCCCACAACTTCGCCAGCGCCATCGAGCCGTGCGCCTCCGCCAGAAAAGGGTCGAGCTCCACCGCTTTGGCGGCGGCCGTCGAGGCCTTGGGAATCGACTCCGCCGCCGGCATTAGTCCCCAAAAAGTGGATGAAAAATAGGAGTCGGCCAGACCAGAGTACGCCGGAGCGTAGTTCGCCTCCAACGCAATCGCCTGCTCGAAGGACTGAATCGATTTTCGCAGACCTTCGTCGCTTCGTTTACTCCAGAAGTGCCGTCCCAGGAGGTAGGCTTCGTGCGCCTTCGCGTTGATGGGCCGGCTGCTGGCCAGCCGGGCCTGCTCCTGCGGGGTCAGCTTGAGTTGAATCTGCTGCGCAATGGCCCGCGCTACTTCACTCTGTAGCGCCAGGACGTCGCTCTCGCTGCTCTCGTAGCTTTCGCTCCACACCTCCGTCTGGTCGCTGACTTGAACGAGTTGCGCCGTGATGCGCACGCGCTCGCCCCCGCGCCGCACGCTGCCTTCCAGAACGTAGTCCACGCCCAACTCGCGCCCGATTTCGTCCACCCGCTTGTTGGATTTTTTGTAGTGCATCGCCGAGGTGCTGGCAATGACCCGCAGCCGCTCCGGATGCAGCCGCCCCAGTTGGCTGATCATCTCCTCGGTCAGGCCGTCGGTGAAGTATTCTTGCTCCGCGTCGCCGCTCACATTGTGAAACGGCAACACCACCAGCATGATCCGTCCCTCGGGCGGCGTGGCTCGGCGGCCCCAGCGCGTCCATCCCAGGTAGGCCGCCAGCCCCAGCACAACTACCAGTGCCGCGACCACACCCACTGTGGCCGGACGTTGACGCGTTCTTGACACGACCGCCGGGATAGCCTCCGCTCCCGCCACCCCTTGCACGGGCGCGATGAAGCGATACCCCCGCTTCGGCAGCGTCTCAATGAACCGCGGGCTCTCCGCCGAATCTCCCAGCGCCTCCCGCAGCTTGTTTACCGCCGTGTTCATGCTGTGGTCGAAGTCCACAAACGTGTCCCCGGGCCACAGCTTCTTTTGCAGGTCCTCCCGCGTCACCAGCTCGCCCGGCCGCTCCAGCAGCAGCGCCAGCACCTGGAACGGCTTCTCCTGCAACCTGACCTTCATCCCCTGCTTCCGCAGCTCCCCCGCCCGCAGATCAAGCTCGAAGACTCCGAAGCGCACCGATTCTCGAAATTGGCTCGAGTTTTCCATCCAGCCCTAGTTCTGCGGAAAGTTCATCCGCTCGACCATCTTTTTGAACCGCGGCTCCGACCGAATGGGGTCATAAAACGGTTCAACGTTCACATAGATCAAGTCGCGGGTATGATTCTCGTAAGCCTTCTCCAGCCAGTAGAGCGCCTTTTCTTTGTCCCCAAGATGGACATAGTTCAAAGCCAGCGCGGCCGAGGCCATCCTTCCCCGCCGCGCCTCGCGTTCTCCAGCTTGGATCTCCGTGCGGAGGACGCCGGCGTAACCCTCCTGCCGGTACCGCTTCTCGCCTAGAATGATCAGCTCTGCCGGAGTTCCAAAAAGAATCCAGGCACGCTTTCGATGGAACCAAGCCTCGTCGTACATTCCCTTCTCCCGGTAGGAAAAAGAAAGAAACAGGTGTCCCCAAACAAAATCCGGATCCAGCTCGAGCGATTTGTTGTACAGCTCGATGGCGCGATCCTCTTGATGCAGGAAGTGGTAGTAGCGACCCTCGGTCTGATACGCCAAGGGCGACAGCGGATCCGACCGCTGGGCCCGTTGCGCCTCGGCGATGGCTTCTTCGAGCCGTCCCACGGCTGCGAGGTAATGCGAGTAGCGCAGGTGCGCCTCTGCGTTGGACGGGTCGAGCTCCAGCGCGCGCCGAAAGGAGCTTTCCGCTCCCGACCAATCCCACTCGTACATCAGCTTGACCAACCCCAAAGCCGCATGCGCATCCGGGAGTGCACTGTCAAGCGCGAGAGCCTCTAGGGCCGCGGTCTTGGCCTGAGGCATGAACTCGGTGGGGGGAGCAAGAAACAGCATGCTGTCGGCCAACCCGGCATAAGCCAGCGCGAAATCCGGCTGCGCGGCAATCGCTTCCTTGTAAAACTTGATGGCCTGGTTGGTTGCTCCCTTAGCGTTCCAATAGCGGGCTTTGAGGTACGCATCGTGAGCTTCCGCACTGACCGGGCCAAGGCGCACCGGCCGCGCCGGCCCCGGCACAGCCAGCTTGGCCTGAATCTGCTGCGCAATGGTGCGCGCCACCTCGCTCTGCAGCACCAGGACATCGCTCTCGCTGCTCTCAAAGCTCTCGCTCCAGACCTCCGTTTGGTCGCTCACCTGGACGAGTTGCGCGGTGATTCGCACCCGCTCGCCCCCGCGGCGCACGCTTCCCTCCACCAGGTAATGCACGGCCAACTCCCGCCCGATTTCGTCGACTCCCTTGTTGGTCTTCTTGTATTTCATCGCCGAAGTGCGCGCGATCACGCCCAGTCGCTCAGGATGAATCTGACCGAGCTGCGAGATCATCTCCTCGGTCAAACCATCGCTAAAGTAGTCCTGCTCCGAGTCTCCAACTCAGGTTTTCAAACGGCAGCACCGCCAGCATGATCCGCCCCGCGGGCGGCGTCGCTCGTCGCCCCCAGCGCTGCCAACCCACATAGGCCGCCAAACCCAGCACTACAATCAGCCCCGCCACCACCCCCACCACCGCAGGCCGATGTCGTGGCCTCGGGGCCGCCGATTGCGCGGAGGGCTGCACCGGCGCGATGAACCGGTACCCACGCTTCGGCAGCGTTTCAATAAACCGCGGGCTCTCCGCCGAATCTCCCAGCGCCTCCCGGAGCTTGTTCACCGCCGTGTTCATGCTGTGGTCGAAGTCCACAAACGTGTCCCCGGGCCACAGCTTCTTTTGCAGCTCTTCCCGCGTCACCAGCTCGCCCGGGCGCTCCAGCAGCAGTGCCAGCACCTGGAACGGCTTCTCCTGCAGCCTGACCTTCAGCCCCTGTTTCCGCAGCTCCCCCGCCCGCAAGTCGAGCTCGAAAACTCCGAAACTGATCGGTTGTACACTGCGGTTGGTTTCTTGACTCACAGACTCTGGCCTAATCCTCAGGAAGATTCATACGTTTCAGAAGTTGTTTGAACCGCGGGTCCGACCGGATAGGATCATATTGCGGGTCCACCTTCACGTAGATCAACGCGCGCGAGCGCTCCTGGTAAGCGATTTCCAGCCACTCGAAGGCTTTTTCTTTTTCGCCGAGCTGCGAATAAATCATGGCCAAACTGGACGCTTGGCTGTAGCCCTTCGCATGCCGTTTCTCCCAGCCCGCGGCCATGGCGCGCAAAGCAGCAGGGTAACCAGACCGTGCATACGCACGTCCCATGGCTTCGCCGATGGCCTTGTATTCTGGATCTCCCAGCGCCATGGCCTTCTGAATCTCGGCAACTGCTTCGTGATGCATTCCCTTCTGTTGATACGCGATGCCCCGGAAGAAATGCGCCCAGATGTAATTGGGGTCTAGCTCCTGGGCTTTGCCAAACTGCTCGATCGCCTCGTCGTACCGCCGGGCAAACATAAACATCCGCCCCAAACCAGTCACTGTCCCCACCGAAAGTGGATCCAATTCCCGCGCGCGCTTCATCTCAGCGATAGCTTCCACTGTGCGCCCCGTAACGGCGAGAAGCCACGCTTGGCCCGAATGAATGTGTGCGACGCCGGCATTGAGCTCCAACGCCCGCCGAAATTCCCTGTCAGCGCCAGCCCAATCCCACTCGTCCATCAGCACTGTGGCGAGGGAAGCATGCGCCTCTGCCAGAGTGTCATCCAACTCCAGCGCCTTCAGTGCGGCTTCTTTGGCTTTCGGTCGGGACTCGCTCGGGCGCATTCCCATGAAGTTCCCCAATCCATAGCACGCGGCGAGTCCGGTGTACGCCAGCGCATAGTTCGGGTCGATGGCTATCGCCTGCTGGAAGTAGTCAAACCCTTTCTGTACTTCGGGCGTGGTCAGCTTACGCATATGGAAGACGCCCTTGAGATAGGCTTCGTAGGCCGCCGGGTTGACGGGCCGGGGCGTGCGCTGCGTGGGAGTGAGCTTAAGTTGGATCTTGCCGGCGATGGCGCGCGCCACTTCGCTCTGCAGTGCCAGTACATCTCCCACCGAGCTTTCATAGCTGTCGCTCCAGACCTTCGTTTGGTCGCTCACCTGAATAAGTTGCGCGGTCACGCGTATGCGCTCGTTCCCCCGCCTCACGCTGCCTTCCACGACGTAGTCCACCCCGAGTTCGTGCCCGATCTCGTCCACCCGCTTCGATGT
The DNA here is from genome assembly GCA_045402975.1 of Acidobacteriota bacterium. Classification (GTDB taxonomy): domain Bacteria; phylum Acidobacteriota; class Terriglobia; order Acidiferrales; family 2-02-FULL-67-57; genus JACPRL01. The sequence goes on along the minus strand of JAXIPK010000285.1, from coordinate 5,417 downwards.
CTTCTTGTACTGCATTGCTGACGTGCGGGCGATTACGCCCAATCGCTCCGGATGCACCTGGCCAAGCTGTGAGATCATCTCTTCCGTCATCCCGTCGCTGAAGTACTCCTGCTCGGGGTCGCCGCTGAGGTTCTCAAACGGCAGCACCGCCAGCATGATTCGGCCCTCGGGCGGCGTGGCCCGTCGCCCCCAGCGCTGCCAACCCACATAGGCCGCCAAACCCAGCACTACAATCAGCCCCGCCGCTACCCCAACCACCGCTGGCCGATGCCGCGGCCCCGGGGCCGCTGAGTGCACGGCTGCTCGTCCTGAGGGCTGCACCGGCGCGATGAAGCGATACCCCCGCTTCGGCAGCGTTTCAATGAACCGCGGGCTCTCCGCCGAATCCCCCAGCGCCTCCCGCAGCTTGTTTACCGCCGTGTTCATGCTGTGGTCGAAGTCCACAAACGTGTCCCCCGGCCACAGCTTCTTTTGCAGTTCCTCGCGCGTCACCAGCTCGCCCGGCCGCTCCAGCAGCAGCGCCAGCACCTGGAAAGGCTTCTCCTGCAACTTGACCTTCAGTCCCTGCTTCCGCAGCTCCCCCGCCCGCAGATCCACCTCATAAACGCCGAATTGCACTGTCGGAGACGGGGAGGATTGCGTCATCGCTTCAGGTCCGTACGCTTGAGTCTATCACAGCGGGTCTGTCGCCTCTGCGCCCGCCGGTCTGGCCATCCCCGGCCACTCGGCTTACCTTCAGCCCTAAGCTGCTCATGACAAAACACTTGGGAAGTTAGAAAGGATTGTCTGGCGAATGAGCCGCAGTGCATTGCCCGGTTTTCAAGGGTGGTTCAGAGTCGCGTTGACTCGCACGGCGACCAACCCAAAAGGGCCAGGCCGCCAAATCAAGCGAGGAGGTGAAACATGAACGCAATTCGAAATACGAAGCAGATGGGAGTGGTTCTTCTGACTATCCTGGCGGTGGCTTTCTTCGCCAGCAACCTCAGCGCGCAACAGCCGGCCCCGGTTACCCAGGGAGAGTTCTCTCTCCCCTACGCCGCTCACTGGGGCAAGACGGTTCTGCCGGCGGGCACCTATTCCTTCCGGGTGACCGCCAATGGACCGACCTCCATCGTTACCGTCCGCGGGAACAAGCAGAGTGCCTTCGTCATGACGGCGGGCGTCTGGCCCTGCAATTCGTGCACCGGTAGCGAGCTCATCCTCATCAATCGCAAGGGCGAGCGCACCGTGCAGATGCTTCGCCTGGCCCAGGCCGGCATCGTTCTCTACTACGGCCCCCGCCGCGAAGTGGACGAAGCCCTGGCCCAAGCCCCGGACGCGACCGAACGGGTGGGAGTAACGGTGGCAGCCAAGTAGCCCGTTGGGTGGGAGTCAGAAATGCCTCTGCAGGTCGCGGAAAGACTCGAGCACGAGGAGTTCGCCCGCCCCGGGGCGAATCTCCTCGTGCTCGTACTCCCATTTGTGCGGCGACGGAATGTAAACGGCGTTCATCCCCGTGGCCAGCGCCGGGTTGATGTCCGAGCGCGGGCTGTTCCCTACCATCCAGACACCCGCCGGCGTCAGGCCGTGCCGCCCCAGTAGCGCCCGGTACGCGTTCTCGTTCTTTTCATCCACCACCGCCAGCGTCTCAAAAAAGGCTTGCAGGCCGGACATCTCTACTTTGCGTCCCTGCTCGCCCACATGGCCCTTGGTAAACAGAAACAGTCGGTGGCGCGGCGCCAAATAGACCAGCGTCTCCGCCACACCCTCGTAGAGCTGTCGGGGCGCTTCCCGCAGCCGCTGCGCAATCCCGCGGATCTCCTCCAAGTGTGCCGCCGAAGCCCGCTCGCCGGCCAATCCCAGGCACACCTCTTCCAGGGTCAGCGAAAAGCTCCACGCGCCGTAGCCACGCTGGAGGATGTTGCGCCGCTCCGCCAAGTCCAGCTGGCGACGAATCTCTTCCTCCAGGTAGCCCAGCGGCGACACCAGGTCCACAAAAGCCTGGACCGCTTGCTCGAAATGCAGGTTCTCTTCCCAGAGCGTGTCGTCGGCGTCAATCAGCAGGACGCGTGGTTGGTGGGCCATCAAGGAACAGTCGCTGAGTCAGCGGGCGTGGCTCCGGCTCGCCAGCCGCTCCAGAATCCGCCGCACAATCCTCTGCAGGTCACCGTGCTGCGCCAGGTAGGCTTCGAAGTCGCGGTCCACCTCCAGCGCTTCCGCCGCCGGCAGACGGGCGCGGAAGATCATGTCGCGCACGTGCACGGGATTCGGCAGCACGACGTCTTCGCCCAGCTCCTCCAGCGCCTGTTCGGGATCGTAATGGTAGCCCATGGCCTTTCCTCCAATACCAGCACTATAGTACGCGCGCGGTCCCCGTTCCAACTGCTTGGGAGGAGGATTCAACTCGAGCCACCGGAGAGCAGTTGGAGCGGGGCTAGTACGGCTTTTTCTCCGACCACTTGCGCGCGAGCCGCCAGCGGCCTTCGGCGCCCCGCCGCACGACTTCAATGGTAATCTCCGTCTCTCCTCCCGCTCCCATCAGCGAGAACTCATTGCGCACGGCGACGATCACCTCGGCCGCGCTCCGCGGCTCCATCGTCAGCACCGTCCGCCGCCACAGGGTCTGCTGCCCGCGCACTGAGTCAAAGTACTGCCGCACGCCCGCCATCGACGCCTCTTTGTTGGCCTGCATCAGCCCCTGCGGCGCAACGTAGAGGTAGGAGACGAAGTCGGCGTCGAGGCCGGCTTCAATGCTCTTGGTGTCGCGGTCGTCCCACGCCTTCCAGTAGTCGACGTAGAAGGCGTTCACTTCGTTAATGACTGTCTGGGCCGAGACGGTAGGCGGCGCGACAGTTGGAACCTGGGCGGCCGGGGGTTCCTGCAGCTCCGCGCCGCCGGGCGCCAGGGGTAACCCAGGAAGTAACAGCCACGCCAGCAGGAGCACTGGAAAAGTCAGACGACGAGTCATCACATCCCTCCTCGCCTCCAGGGTATTCGCTCAGAAACGAAACAGATAGGAAAGCTTGACGAAGAATCCGGCCGAATCATTGATGAACTGACGGCGCGGGCGGATGAGGCTCGACTCATCAGCCGGCAAGTCCGGGCAGCCAGGGCCTGCAACACCGGGACCCTCGCACAGAAAAGTATTTTGAGCGTTGCCATTATAGCCGACATAGAGAACGGTGCCGGGGTGAACCAGATACGTCACGAGAAAATCGCCGTTGAAGTTCTTCCGCGTGAGTGTGGACGTGTGCGCCGGGTTGGTGAGCACGGCATCGTATTGAAGAATGACGCGCAACGAAAGCTCCCGCGTGAACTGGTAGTTCCACTTGGAGCGGAAGATGTGGTTGTTGACGATGCTGTCCTCGCTCCCCCGGTCGGTGAGCCGGAAGAAGAGGTAGGTGTTGTCGATGCGTAGTTGCGTGGTCGGCCGCACGGTCACTGCCAGGTTGCCGGTCGTGATGTCGGCCAGGAAAGGTTCTTCGCCCGGCGGCGGCGCGAAGTTGATCCGAGAACCCCAGGTGTATTGCCCGCTGAACGTCACCGGACGATAGTAGCTGCTTTGGAAGAAAATTCCGGCGCGGTGGCGCGAGAAGTCCTTGTTCTCGGTCAGTACAGGGAAGTCCACCGGACGCAGCCGCTCCCGGTCCCAGTTGTAGAGCGCCCCAATCTCCGTCTGGCCGATGAACTCAAACGTGATCGAGCTGTCCTGCGTCAGGTCGAGCCTCGTGCCGCTGTGGTCGAACACTGCTTCAGTGTTGAAGAACGGCCCCCAGGAAATGAAGTACTTCCCTTCCGGGCGAAAGCCGTAGCCCACCTGCTGGCCTACGCGCCGAATATCCGGCCGCAGCAGGAACCCTGGCGCGGTCCGGAAGCCGCGGCTGAAGTCGTTGTACTCCAGAGTGTAGTTGAACTGGCGGCCGCTCCGCGCAATCTGCGCGTTGTAGGCTGGCCCGGCCAGCGTACCTTCATCGCCTTCAAAGCAACCGTCAATGCGCTGCCGCACGCCCGGCGCGCGCGTGCCAAACTCCCCCAGAGGAAAGCAGCGCGTCCAACTGGTGACCGCCTGGAACAGCGCCACCCAGTTCTGGCCCAACTTGAACCGTCCGTCCACGCCGCCGATGCGGTTGTAGACGCCTTCGAATTCGCGGTCGGTGTAAATCACCCCCAGCGAGGATTGCCGCCCCACATCCCGGCTCACGCGCAGGATTCCGAACAACGCCCGCTTGCCGGAGAGCGGATCCGTCGCAGCTACGCTCTTGCCGGGCGATTCATCGTCAATGACAAACGCGCCCAGCGCCCACGGCCCCAGCTTTCCGGTCCCACGCACGCCGAACTGCGGGTCGGCGATCCGCCGCGTGAAGACCAGGTCAATCGGGGTGTTGAAGTAGCTGGCATTCTCCAGGAAGAACGGCCGCTTCTCCGGAAAGAAAACTTCGAAGCGTTGATTGACGACCACTTGCGGCTCGTCCGATTCCACCTGGCTGAAATCGGGATTGATCGCCACATCCATCACCAGGGCGTCGCGGAAAACCACCTTGGCGTCCAGCCCGCCGTCGCCTTCGAACCGATCCCGGTCGAAGCGCGGCCGCAGCGGGTCGCGAGCATCCAGCGTCCGCGTCGAGCGCAGCACGCCATAGGGAATCAACTGCACATTGCGCCCGGGGGAGATCCGTTCCAGCCCTTCCATCTTCGCCGCCTGGTTCAAGCGCCCTTCGATGCGGCTGGAGAGGTGCGGCCAGAAGTTGTTCTCATTCGTTCGCGGGATGGTGCGATTGAAGATGATTCCCCACCTCTGCTTCTCGCTGTCGGAAAAGCGCAGGCTCTTGAAGGGAATCGCCATCCAGACCACAAAACCCTGGTCGGTCAACTTGCCCCGTGAATCCCAGACGGTGTCGAAAGAGGAATCAAAGCCGCGGCCCTCGGTCCAGAGCGCGTCCCATTGAATGCCGAACGGGTTGGTCAGAAAGGCGTACGCCCGCCGCTCGTCGTTGAACGTGTCCAGCATCACCTCCACAAGGTCGTCTCCGAAGACGTTTTCTCGCGGCGACATCCGTGCCCGCACCTTGTCCGGCTCGGTGTCGAAGCACACAAAAACGGCGTAGAAATTCTTGTCGTCGTAGCCGAAATAGACCTCGGTGCGCTGGCTGGAAGGCGCGCCGTCGCTCGGTTCCTGCTGAATGAACCCCTCCACCTTGGCCAGCTTGCCCTCCATTTCGGCGTTCGGCTTCATCTCCAGGAAGTCTTCGAGAGCGGGAGCTCGATCAACGCGCGGAATCGTGACCGTGGGAGGATCAGCACCCTGCAGCGGCACGGCAAGCGCAACCAATGCGGCCAAGGTCAGGCCGCGCAGTCTTCTGCCACAGTGTACAGTGCCGCCCAACGGCGCCATCGCTGTAGGGGAAGCACAAGAGCAATTGCAGGCTGCGGTTCGTCGC
>JAXIPK010000166.1:0-7524 GCA_045402975.1 Acidobacteriota bacterium | reverse complement strand
CCGGCGCGCCCACGAGCTGGCGCCCAAGTTTCCTCTCGTCCACATCGTGCTGGCCAACACGCTGCTGCGCCGCCAGGACCTGAAGGGCGCGCGCCAGGAATACCAGCACTATCTGGATTCAGCCCCGCAAGGACCGCTGGCCGGCCAGGTGAGAGGCGTGATGGAAAAGATCGACCTGGCGCTGAAGAGCGCGCCGACGCAGCCGCCCGCCCCGCACAACCCCTGACCACCGCGCGCTACTTGCGCGCCGGCACGATTTCAATCCTGACCTTGAAGCTTCCCTTGTTGGTGTCGTAGTTGTCGTCGTTGATGCCGAGGAAGAGCCGCCCGTTGGCGGCGACGGTGCCTTCGAACTTCGCGCCCACCAGAAACGCCTTGGCCACGCCGCTCTCGCCGATCATCCCCACCAGCGCGCCGCGGCCGACGTCGTTCACCGGCAGCGCCTTCAGCAGGTCGCCCCACTCGCGCTTGCCGCCGTCGGGGCCGCAGGTTTTGGAGGTGGTGTAGTTGACGGTACCCTCGGCGGTGATGCGCAGGGTGTCGCCCGCCAGCAGGTCAACTCCCGTGTCGGTCCAGGCTTTTTCGGACGGAACCTGAAGGTCGTAGCGGAGCGCGCGCCGGTCGGGCTGCGGCGTCGGCGTGGTTCCGCCGGTGCCGGGCGAAGGCGCTGAGGTTGTGAGCTGCGCGATGCGCGCCGTGTAGGAGCCTCTGGCGCCGGCGAGCGAGCGGACGTTGATTTGCAGGTAGAGCTCACCGTCGCTGGCCGCGGCAAACTCCCGGCTCTCGCCGACCGGCTCGTAGGTCGGGCTGGTGGGGCTGCCCACCATCGCCACCAGCATCCCCAGCGGTGTGCCGGGGAAGGGCCACGACTCGTTTTCATTGCGCCCGCCGGGACCGCTCGAGCGGCCGTCGGCAAACTGCATCTGGCCGCTGGCGGTGATGCGCACTCGGTCGCCCTTGCGCAGCCGCACGCCGGTGGCCACCACCTCCTGGCTGCTGTCGAGCGTAACCACTTTTTCGCTGGCGACAGTGGAACCGCTGCCCGGCGTGCCGAACACGGGGCTGGCGCCGGCGGAGTCGAATTCCACGCTCTCGACGTTGTCGGCGGCGACGATCATGCGGTCGCCCGAGTCCAGTCGAATGACGAATTCTCCGTTCGAGTAGCGTTCGACTTTGCCCCTCAGCGTCTGGCCGTTCTTGCGCCGCAGCGTATCGGCGGAAGCTGCGCCCACCGCCACCAGCAGCGCCAGCGCCGCCAGCAGAATCCGCGTTGCTCCCTTGTTCCCCCGCATGTGTTTCCTCCCTCTAGCCGGAATGGTCTACCTGCTTCGACGTGCGCGGAGCGCAGAAGGTTTTCTCCCCTCCGAGACTACTCGCGGAGGAGCAGGGAATCAAGCCGCGGGTTGCGGCGCCGGCATCGGCGGTGGAGCGAGCGGCGGCGGCGCGGGATACAGCCGCTCAGCCAGCGCCGGATAGCGCCCGCTGAAGAAGTGCAGCGTGTAGGACTGGAAGAACACTGCCGACGGCGTCATCACAAATCCCAGCACGTAAAGCAGCACGGCCAGCGCCACCAGACCTGCCACGATTGCCGCGGTGATGGTCACCACGTTCCAGCTCAGCCCGCCCGCCGCGGCGCCGATGCCCACCGCAATCCCCACCAGGAACAACGGGATGAGCAGGATGAGCAGCACCACAAGGCTCAGAATGCCGAAGACAATGGCGGCGGCGATGGTCAGCACAATCTTCATCCCTACGTAGCCCGTGTAACTCCACTTCTCCGCGCTCAGCAGCGGCCGCACGCGGCGCCAGCCCTCCAGCACGCCGACGCTGTCGAGCGCCATCACCGGCACCACGAAGTCACGCGCAAAAAGCGCGATGACCGCGCCCACAATCACGATGCCGATGAGGACGAAGAACAACACGATTCCGCCGAGGATCAGCAGCGCCAGGTGCTCACCCGGCTCCTTGAACACTCCCGCCTGCCAGGCCAGATAAACCGGCAGACCCACCGCCAGTCCGAACGCGCCGCCCATCGCCACCGTGAAGCCGACCTGCCAGTAGAAGTAGCTCGTGCCCGGCTCCTGCCAGCGCCGCCAGCCCTCGCCCAGCTCGGTGCGGTCTGAGAGCACGGCGTCGAACAGCAGGAAGCGGAACACACTGTGGATGTAGAGCAGCACGAGGAAGAGTCCGAAGGCCGCCGCCGCAATCACCGCCACCCACACCAGGTTCTGCATCAGCCAGTCCCACGGCTGCGCGGCGAAAAAGCTGCTTACCAGATCCTTGTCGGTATCGGACGGAGTCGTGGGGAAGTTGTAGTTGGTCCCGAAGTTGTTGCCGCTGCCGCCCACCTCGCCGCTCAGCAGCGTGATGATGGCCAGCCGCGCCCACTTGCGGAAACGAAAAGGTTGAAAGAGAAGCCGCTTCGTGGTCTCAATCGCCGGCGCAATCGCATCAATGGCTGAATGAACCTGCGCCATGAGCCGAACTCTACCCCCAACCATTCAGCGCTGCAAGCCGGAAGAGCTAGCGTCCCTGCGCCTTCTCGCCGCGCAGCACCATGCAGGTGCTCGTCGCCCGCGCCACCAGCTCGCCCTCGCCGTTCACCACGTCGCACTCCGCCATCCCCACCGTCTGCCCGCGCTTCACCAGACGCCCGTGCGCCGTCAGTTTCGTCTTCCACACCGGCTTGAGGAAGTTGATCTTCAGCTCCAGGGTGGTGAACGTTTCGCCGTCCTCCAGCGTCGAGGCAAACGCGATGCCCATCGCTCCGTCGGCGATGTCGCAGAGGATGCCGCCGTGCAGCGTGCCCATCGGGTTGGTGTGCCGCTCGTCGGCCTCGAGCTCGAACCGCGCCTCCCCCGGCGCCACCTCTACCAGCCGCATCCCCAGCAGCTTCCCGATGGGTGGCGGCGGCACTTCGCCTCGCACCATGCGCTGCATCACGTCCAGCATTTTCGCCACCGGAGCTCTCCTCAGGGTTGAGTGGGTTCAAGAAAAGTTGGGGTGAGCGACGGGGTTCGTGAATGCGTCAGCATTCACCCTGAGCGTAGACGAAGGGCACCCGCGGCGAGTCTTCTCTTCTTTTTGTGAGCTCTTCGGCCCACTCACTGCGTTCGCTCGCTCAGGTTTTCTTCCTCGAAGAAGTGGGGTGAGCGACGGGATTCGAACCCGCGACCCTTGGATCCACAATCCAATGCTCTACCAGCTGAGCTACGCTCACCACCGACACTTCCAGCATTATTTCGCACGCCGCCGGGGCTGTCAATCAGCCCCACCAGTTACCAGTCACCAGTTACCTGTCACGGCTCTTCCAGGGAACCCCTCTCCCATGCGTTGCAACGCGTTGTACACGCATTACGCATTCGGCGACGATGGGGAGGTCAGCCGCTGAGTTTCGTGGAGCAGGGAAGCGCAGGGAGCGCGTTTCCCATTTTGGAACCCGAAAGCAGGGCTCACCAATGGTAACACTCTCATAATGAGTAGCTTACAGGAGAATCCGGTTGGCACTCCGCTTGCTCCCCCATCCTCGGAGCTACTCAAAGTGTCGCCCTTACTCTTCCACCTGCTGGCCGTTGCCTGCTGGGTTCTGGTCGGCGCAATCATTGTCCTCGGTGTTCTGCTGGTCGGTCGGCGCTATGTGCGCGAGCGCCACTTCCGCCGCATGGACATCTGGAAGCAGGAGCTCGAGCGCTCCTGGGCCGGCTGGCTGCGCGCCGAGTTGCCGGACGTTTGCTGGCGCACGGAAAAGCACCGCCGCTTGATGCTGGCGGAGAAAGCCGCTGCCGCCATTGAGATAGAGGGCGGCTACTGCGACGCCGGCCCCTACTGCACGCTGCCGCCTCGGGAAGTCGCTCTGCCCTGCGGCGAGCGCGGCCGGCCCTGCGCCGGGCCCGCGCGCCGTCTCCGCCCCACGGGCTGGCGGGATCAAGCTGCAGGTAGCGCGTCCAGTGACGGCGCGCCTCCGCACACGGGGCGCATTTGACCAACGCCCCCTACGGAACGACAGGGATCGCCACAATACGCCCAGCGAGCTCGGTCATGTAGAGCGTGCCGGTCTTCTCGTCAAGAGTCATGGAGGTGGGTCTGGTTAGGCAGTTGGCGATGATGGTCGGAGGACCGCCCGGCGTCTCGAAGTGCAGCAGAAGCCCCGGCGGAGTAAGAAAGGGTCCGGAGCCGGAGGCATGCTGGAGCACGAGGTCGTCAGTGTCGCCGCCTTCGCTAATCGGGAGCACGTCAATGGCGGTCTTGAGGCCCGTGATGAACGAGGTGTGGCTGCCCGTAATCGGATCAACCTGCTCCACCACCGAGGTACCTGGCGGGAATGGGAAGCCCCTGAAAAGCGTCACAAAAAGGTGGCCCTCGGAGTAGCGGACACCGGTCGGGACAGCCTCCACGAACGGCCCGCCAACACTCGGAGGGGGCGGGGTCGGGTTGAAGAGCGGGTTCGGGATAATCGGGAAGCCCGCGAGCGTCGAGAACGCGCCCGTCGGGATATCGACCTGCCGGAGTGAGTTTTGGCCCCCGTCCGTGACGTAGATCTGGTCGTCGACGACAACCAAATCGAAAGGATTCGAGAGGCGGATGTTGTCCGCGAAGAACGGGAGCGGGTTGAGCGTGAAGTCTGGGAAATTAGCGACCAGCTTGATTGTGATGGCGTCGCCGCCGCCGTTCGATAGCGCCACCTTCTCGCCACTGGCCAGCGCCTGCTGATTAGCGAGTGTGAGCGCAAACCCGCTAGTGGTCTTCTCGACGGTGGCGCTGAAGTGGATCGCCAGAACTGAGCTGAAGATGGGCGAGGAGGGTGGATTCGGGTTCGGCACCGTCGTCCCCGGAAGCGGGCCGGCCCGCCCAACGTCGCCCACGCCGATGGCGACGTAGAGGGTGCGCCCGCGCATGAAGAGGCCGGCTGGCCCGGAGGGTTCATTGACGTCGTTGATCCCCGACGGCAGCCCGTCCAGAAGCGTCCGGCGGTTGCCGTTGAGATCGACGATGGAGATGCGTCCCGTGTTCGGGAAGAGTGTGCCCGTCTCCGAGACAATCAGGTTACCTTGATTGGACTGGGTAATCCCGAGCGGGATCTGGAGACCGGAGGTAACCACTGTCACAGGGCACTGCGCCCTGGCCTCCGCTCCTGCAAGCAACACAGTCGCGGCGACCAACGTCAGTGAAATTCCCGCCGACGCGAAACGGCCGCGTATTTGTCTGTTCATGGGAGTCGATCCTTTTGTGGACAAGACGTAGGACTAACCCTCTCCAGAGTGCGGAGTCCCTTAGGCTGTTTGGGAAGCCCCCGGGGCGAATGCTAGTCCGTCACCATGCACAAGTCAAGGACCGAGTTCCGAGCCGGGGCCGGCCAGCCGTCCACGCGCGGTCTCCGCCCAGGGGCTGGTCGGATCGAGTTGCAGGTAGCGCTTCCAGTGACGGCGGGCTTCGGCCCAGCCGCCGAGTTTTTCCGCCACCAGCGCCAGGTTGTAGTGCGCGTCGGCGTAGTCGGGTTGGAGTCGAACCGCCTGGCGCAGCTCCTCGCGGGCCGCGCTGACCTGGCCGAGTTCGTCCAGCACGCTGCCCAGGTTGAAACGCGCCAGCGCGTTCGCTGGCTCGAGCTCGACGGCTCGCCGGTAGGCTTTCACGGCCTCCTGCGGCTCATCTTCTTCGTAGAGCAGTGTGCCCAGGTTGATCTGTGCCTCCACCCAGTCGGGGCGCTTCTTCAGCACCTGCCGGTAGGCCTCGATGGCCTCGCGCCGCCGCCCCGGATCGCCTTCGCAGTTGAGCGCCATCGCGAACCACTCTTCGGCCGTGCGCTCGGGAATGACGCTGACGTTCTCGACCAGTGCTCGCGTGTCGAAGTTCAGCAGGAGTTGCCCGGAGAGGGGCTCGAGGCGTGCCCCTTCATGCTCCACCACAATCCGCCGGCCGTCGGAGACAATCCGCAGCTCGTTCAGCGGCGTCTGGATGCCGTCGAGCTGCTCCCGCAGCGCCGTCAGTGCCTCCCGCAGCCGCCGCGCCGGCACGCGTTGCTCGGTGAGCTGCTTGATTGTCCGCAGCGCGATGAGGTCGCTGTAGCGGTAGATTTTCTCCTGCTGGATTTTGCGCGGCTCCACCAGTTGCAGCCGTTCCCAGTAGGCCAATTGACGGGATTTCAACTCCAGGATGCGCAGCACTTCGCGGCGCGTGAACTGCTCCATCGGCGGCGGGCTACCCTCGACCAGTTCTACTGCCGCGTTGCATCTTACAACAGTAGCAACAAGTTGTCATCCCGCTTGTCCCGAGCGAAGCCGAGGGAAGCGGAGTCCCGACGCAGTCGGGACGAAGTCGTCGAAGACCCTGAGCGTAGTCGAAGGGAGGGACCTGCTTTTCTCCTTTCCTCGCCAGTTGCCGGTTACCAAATTGACACCCTCTCCCGCGTTTCCTACAATACCCGCGCATTGTCCCAACACCGGCCCAAGCCTTCTGTTCTCCGTCTCGCGCCATGAAGCCTGCCACCCTCGCCCTCGAGCACGTCAAAGCCCGCGCCCGTCTGGTGCTGGCCGCCACGCTGGGCGTGGCGCTGCTGCTGGCGCCGCCGCGCGACTCCGCCGCTCTGCCGCTCGTAGCTCTGGTTTTCGTCGTCTACTTCCTCTTCAGCGCCGCCGCGTTGCTTTACCCGCAGTGGCTGGCGACCCTGCAAGGCCAGATCGCTTCCTGGGTGGGCGACGTTGCCGCGCTCGCGGTCGTGCTCCTGTTCGCCCCTACTCATCCCGCGCCTTTCAGTCTTCTCTTCGTCTATTTCGCGCTGGTCGCCGGCCTGTGGTGGAGCTGGCGCGCCGCCGCCATTCTGAGCCTGCTGGTCAGCGCCGGCTACCTCTGGGCTTCCTGGGGTGAGGGCGGGATGACGGCGCTGTGGTGGGAAGGCTGGGCCAGCGTCGCCGGCCTGTTGGTCGCCGGCATTGTTGTCGGCCTGGTGGCCGAGCGCGAGCGCCGCAACCTGGGCCAGCTCGCCCTCGTCGAAGGCTTCGCCCGCCTGCTCAGCCTCGACACTCGGTGGCCGGAGCTCTGGCAGCGCTGGCTCGACGCCCTCTGCCGCCGCTACTCGGCCCGCCGCGCCCTGCTCGCCTATCACGACCCCGAAACCGACCGCGTCTTGCTGTGGGACCTCCGTCTCGACTCCAAATTCCCCCACTGTGAGGAGAGCGACCGACCGCCCCGTGACGCCCGCGTCTTTCTCCTTGATTCCGAGCCCTGGAGCCTTCTGGGCCGGAATCTGCGCAGCGCGCCGCGGTGGCATTTGCGCCGCGAGTTGACTTCGACGAGCGTCAGTGAGCCGTTCAGTTTGCCGGAGCGTTTTGCCCAGGAGTTCTCGCCGCATTCTCTCCTCAGCGTTCCGGTTGCCGTCGGGCCCACCTTTCGCGGCCGCTTGTTCCTGCTCGATGCCGCCCGCATCGAGTTCGACCAGCTCGACGACCTTCAGCAACTGCTCGAAGACCTCGGCCCGGTGCTCGCCAACTTGCTCGCCGTCCGCAGTTTGCTCGTCCAGGTGGTGGACCG
>JAXIPK010000318.1:0-8076 GCA_045402975.1 Acidobacteriota bacterium | reverse complement strand
TAGGGAGCGTTCAAAACCAAGGAGAACTTCGATGCACACCCGTCGCCTCATCAGCTCCATCGCCATCCTCGCCGTCGGCCTCCTGCTCGCTTTGCCGGCCGCGGCGCAGGATGCCAAGCTCAGCGTCTGCGTCAAGAGTCCGACGCAGGCGTATGTTTTTGTGGACGGCCGCGCCCTCGGCGACGGCACGCGCCACAACATCAAGCTCCCCGCCGGCCAGCACACCGTCGACGTTTACAACTACGGCTACAAGCCCTTCCACACCACGGTCAACCTGGCCTCCGGCGAGAAGCACCGCATCGACGTCATCCTCGAGCCCATCGCCGGCACCGTCAACGGCCCCTGGGGCCGCATCCAGATTGAAGGCGGCGGCCACCACGCCGTCCTGCTCAACGGCAAGAACCCCGACTACCTCGTCGGCCACGCCGATGAGTTCAACCACGACATCATCTGGAAGCAGGAGCTCATCGTCCCCGTCGGCAAGCACCACGTCACCTTGATTCGCGACGGCCAGGCCACCTATGAGACCGATGTCGACGTCGCCGCCAACCAGCGCGTCATCATCGACGTCAAGAAGAACTCCTCCCGCAACACCGACTGGCCGCGCGGCGGCAAGCTCTCCGCCCTCCCGCTGTTCAAGGCCGGCATCGCCAGCGCCACCGTCGCCGTCATGCCCGTCAGCATTACGAGTTTCACCGCCACGCCCGGGACCATCAAGTGCGAGGAGACATCCCGGCTCGCTTGGGCCACCGCCTGGACCGCCGAAACCTGGATCAACAACGACAAGGTCGCCCTGAGCGGCGAACAGCTCGTCTCCCCGCGCGCCACCACCAACTACACTCTGGTCGCCGCCGGCCCCGGAGGCCGCAAGGAGCAGAGCGCTACCGTCAACGTCATCACCGAGGTTCAGGCTTCTCTCAGCGTCAACCCCAGCGAAATCCGCTATCGCAAGATTGGCGACAAAGTCATCGAGCACGGCACCGCCACTCTGACCTGGTCCACCGACAACGCCAGCAAGGTTTCGATTGACCCGCTCGGCGACGTCCCGGCCAGCGGCAACCGCACCGTACAGCCCGCGCCGAAGCAGACCACCTACGGCCCGGTGAACGAAACCATCAACTACACGCTCAACGCCTCCAACGTCTGCGGCGGCTCGGCCACGCGCACCGCGGCGCTGCGCATCACCGGCTCCATCGAGCCCATCCCTGAAGTGGTGCTGCAGAGCGTCTTTTTCCCGACCGACTATCCCGATCCCAAGAACCCGAACCTCGGCTTGCTCAAGAGCCAGAAGCGCGCCCTGACTCTGCTGGCCGATGGCTTCAAGAAGTATCTCGAGTACGACCCGCAGGCCAAGCTGGTGCTGGAAGCCAACGCCGATGAGCGCCGCTCGGTGGAATACAACCGCGAGCTCTCCCAGCGCCGCGCCGACATCACCAAGCAGTTCCTCGTCGACCAGGGCATCCCCTCCGCCAACATCTCCACCGTCCCCCAGGGCGAAGAGCAAAACCTCGATCGCGCCGTCGTCAAGGACCTGGAAGCGCAGAACCCCAACAAGGCCTCCAAGGCCCGCATCGGCAACGTGCGCGGCAACTGGCTCGCTTACAACCGCCGCGTCGACGTCGTCCTGCGGCCCAGTGACAAGGCTCTACTCCGCTACTACCCCCACAACGCCGACGACTCCTCCATCCTCTGGCAGGTACCGAAGCCGAGCCGGAGCGTCGTGGAGAAGAACGAATAACAGCCCCCATCTGAAACGCCGAGCCCGGTGGCACCTGCCACCGGGCTTTTCTTTTGCCTCAACCCCAAGCCTCGTGTACTCTCCGCTTGGTTTCACTGCCGATGGCCACGGAATCCTACTCGCACGGCCCCACCCGCTTGGCGTCGCTCGCCTGCTTGTTATGCCTGCTCGCGCTCCTGCCTCTGGCCTTCGCCACCGTATTCGTGATGGACATCGGCTACTTCTTCATTCTTCTGTTCCTCTTTCTGGTTCTTTCCCCGGCCGCCCTTCTCCACGCCTGGATTCTGTGGCGCCTCCGCCCGGCGTCCTCGAACACACGGGGCGCGACCATCCTTGCCCGCGTGGGCGGCGTGCTCGTGTTCCTGTTCGTCCTGGCAATAATGCTGGGTTTATGGACAAGCGCCTTCCGCGAGTTGTGGATTTACGCCTATTTCGGCGCCCTGGCGCTGGCTCACGCCGTTCTCGCCGGCCTCGCCTTTAAGGCCCGTTTACCCTGAGCTCGCGTCCCGAATTTGCGGGACGCGGCGAAGGGCCGCGCACGCCACTAGGCACAAAGCACCAGGCACAGACACACCTGCCTCCGCTTCGTCACCATCTTTGCTTTGTTCCTGTTGGGAAGTGAACTACGACCTACAACATCACGCCGACGTTCGGCCCGCTCCCCCCGTCAGCTTCAGCAGCGCCTGGAACCGCGGATGGTTGCGCAGCGACGCCAGGTCGGGGTCGTTCTCCATCCACTCCTTCTGCCCCCACCCGTGGGTGATGGACTTCTCCAGGCACTCGATGGCCCGTTCCGGCTCACCCTGCTGCGCGAACACGCAAGCCACGTTGTAGAGCACCTGCGGCTCCTCCGGGTCCATACGCAGCGCCCGGCTCGCCCACTCCACCGCCCGCTCCCGCTCACCCTGTTGGCCCAACGCGGCCGCGCCGAAATAGACCGCGCGAGTGTCGTCCGGGTGCATCTCCAGATGCTTCTCAATTGTCTCCAGCGCCCGCTTGAAGGTGACCTGAGCCTCTTCCGTCCGGCCCAGCCCTCCGTAGCAGCTCGCCATCAGCATCGGCGATTGGTAATCCTCCGGCCGCACTCGCCACGCCTCCTGGAACCAGTGCACCGCCTCGGCCAGCTTTCCCTGCGCGTAATACGTCCGCGCGTAAAAGTAGTAGGCCTCAAACAGTTTGGGGTCGAGCTGCATTGCAATCTGGAATTCCTTGCGCGCCTCCTCGTACTCCTTCTTCAGGGAAATCGCCAGCCCGCGCGAGGCGTGCGCTTCCGCCAGCTCTGAGTCCAGCTCCAGCGCCTTCCGGCTGGCCGCGTCCGCCTGCTCCAGGTTGGTATCGCTCGAATCCCAGTAGCGGTAGAGGAACGAGCAGCAGTCGGCGATGCCGGCATACGCGCGCGCATATCTCGGATCAATCTCAATCGCCCGCTCGAACATCTGGCGGGCGAATTCGAACCCCTTCTTCCGAAACTGGTGGAAAAACCCGCGCCCCTTCAGGTAGTAGTCGTAGGCTTGCACGTCGCCCGTCGGCGCCTTCTCGATCTGCCGCTTCTCCGTCTCGGTCAGCACCACCCGCAGCGAGCGCGCAATGTTCTGCGCGATTTCGTCCTGAATGGCGAAGACGTCCTGCAGCTCCCGGTCGTATCGCTCCGCCCACACGCTGTGCCCTGTCCGCGTCTCCACCAGTTGAGTGTTCAGCCGCAGCCGCTGGCCTGCCCGCCGCAGGCTCCCCGAGAGCACATAGGAGGCATTCAGTTGCTGCCCGATTTGCGAGATCTTCACCTGCTTGTCCCGGTAGGCCAGCACCTCCGAGCGCGGGAACACGTGCAGCCCGCGGATTTTGGAGAGGTCGGTGATGACGTCCTCGCAGATGCCGTCGCGGAAGTACTCGTCCTCCTGCGACGCGCTCAGATTTTCGAAGTAGAGCACCGCCACTGATTTCTCCGTCTCCGCCGCCGTCGCCGCTGCCACCGCCTTGCCCGAGCCGGAATCCTGCTTCAGCCGCTTCAGGTCGGCCCGCAGGTCGGCCGCCGACTGGTAGCGCGACTCCGCGTCTTTCTCCATCGCCTTGCGGATGATCCGCCCCAGCTCCGCCGGGATCCGCGGATTGATGCTCAGCGGCGCCGCCGGTTCCCGGTGCAGGATGGCGTCGAACACCACCGCCGAGGTATTCCCGGCGAAGGCCTGCGCCCCGGTCGCCATCTCGTAGAGCACCGCCCCCAGAGAAAACAGGTCGGTGCGCGCGTCCAGCTCCTTGCCCCGCGCCTGTTCCGGCGACATGTAGGCCACTGTGCCCACCGTCGCCCCGGGACTGGTCAGGTGTTCATCCATCGTCGCCGCATTGACCTCGGTGGTCCCGCGCCCCGGGACCAGCTTGGCCAGACCGAAATCCAGAATCTTCGCCTGGTTACGCTCGGTGATGAAGAGGTTTGCCGGCTTGATGTCGCGGTGGACGATGCCGCGCCCGTGCGCGGCGTCCAACGCATCGGCGATCTGCGTCGCCCAGTCCAGCAGTTGCTCCGTTTCCACCGGCTTGCCGGTGATCAGGTCTTTCAGGCTCCGCCCTTCCAGCAGCTCCATCACGATGAACGGCCGACCTTCATGCTCCCCGATGTCGTAGATGGTGCAGATGTGCGGATGGTTGAGCGCCGAAGCCGTCCGCGCCTCCCGCTGGAACCGCTCGATGGCCTGCGCGTCCTGCACGAACGTGTCCGGGAGGAACTTCAGTCCCACGTGCCGGCCCAGCCGCGTGTCCTTGGCCTTGTAGACCACACCCATCCCGCCGCCGCCCAGCTTTTCCACAATCTCGTAGTGGGACACAGTCCGACCGATCAAGGGACCTCCTTGGGAAACGTGGCATCCTACCACAAAGCGTGTTTTCCCTGCATTGACTTCATCCCCCGCGCGGCCTACAATGCCCGTAGATTGTTCGATCGAGCGTCGAACACGGGCCCCTTCTTCCAGGTCAGGGCCGACTATCCCCCAAAGGTGTCCCAGCCATGAACTCCCTGCGCGAACCTCGTGTCCCCATGCAGCTCCGGGTCGAAATCCACGGCACGGACTGGGAAGGCAACGCCTACCACGAGAACACCTTCACCGCCAACATCAGCCGCACCGGCACGCGCTTGAACCGCGTCGCCTCCCTTCGCCACGTGGGCGAGAGGATTGAGCTGCGCCGCGGCAAGGAAAAAGCGCCCTACAACGTCATCTGGATCGGCCAAGCCGGCTCGCAGGTGGAAGGCCAGGTCGGCATGCGCCTGCTCGACCCCGTCAAGAACATCTGGGGCGTCCCGCTGCCGCCGCCCGTGCTGGTCGCGTCCGATGAAGAGTGGGCCGAGCTCTCCGCCGGCCTGCCCGGGATGACTCTCATCAACGAAGCCCAAGAGCCGCCCGTGGCAGCCCAATCCGCCGCGCCGGCCACGCTCGACTTCGACCCGGTCGCTCCCTCGGAGGGGTCGGTCACCACGCTGAACCTCAATCAAGGGACCGTAACCGAAGAGCCTGTTCAAGAACCCGTCGCGACCCACGAAACTCGTGAGTCGCGGTCCTTGGAAGAGGCTTTCGCCCGCCTTCAGGCGGACGAACCTGTGGCCCCAGAGCCGCCGCCGTCAACCATCGAACCAGCGGAAACAGTCGAGGCAGCCAGCACCGATGAGCCTCCGCCCATTCTCGCCGGCGACGAGGCCGCCCCCGCTGAGTTGCCCGTGCCCTCCGTCCAGCCCGACACCGTCACCTACGGCCCCCAGTTCCTTCCCGAGCCTTTGCCTCCGGCTGCCCGTCCCTTCTACACCCGTCCGGTGGTCTACCTCGGCCTCGGCGCTGCGCTCCTGATTCTTCTTGTCTTCAGTTGGAACCGCACCCGCACCGTGCCCGCCACGCCGCCGGCCGATTCTCCCGTTTCCGCTTCCACCACCGAGCCTGTCGCTCAACCGCCGAGCCCGGTTCAGGAAACGCAACCGGCGCCGACGCAGTCCGCGCAGATCGAACCAGTGGCCCCGCCGCAGGCTCCGCCCAAGACGGAGACTGTCGCGCCCCCTACGACCGGTAACTTCGCCGTCCAGGTCGGCGCCTACGAGAGCGCCGAAACCGCCCAGGCGCTCGCCAACTCGCTCGGCTCGCGCTACGGCACTAAGGGTGTAGTGGACTCAGTTCAGACCGGCGGTAAGACGTTGCACCGCGTCCGCCTCCTCGCCGCCAGCCAAGCTGACGCCAAGGCCCTCGCCGCCCGCGTCCGCCGCGAGCGCGCCTTCGACGCCATCGTCGTCAAGGTCGAATAGCCGTCTCATCTCCGCTTGACACTCCCTGGCGCGGGGCGTAGCCTTCCTTCAGGCCCGAGAACGTACGACCACTCACCGCGCTCCTATTCCTCCAGTTGGCCAGGCAAGAGACATGCAGCGCTGGCAGCCCTTCTGGTTCTTCCTCATTGGTGTGCTGGCGATGGAGGCTGCGGCGCAAGACGAACCATCAGTTGCCTCACCGCCGCTCTGCCTTCAACTCTTCTGCGATTCTGACCGGATCGAGGCTGCCCCGATTCCAAGCGAACGATTGGAGCTTCTTCTCCTCCTGATACCGCCGCGCAAGCCGCCCCCGCCTCAGTACACCTATCCCTTCGAGCAGCACCACGGCCGCTTCCACAACGACCTGCTCCACCCCTGGGTCGTCACGCCCATCACCAGCTACCGCGACGAACACTCCCCTTTTTTCAAGCGCTGGTATGGTAGCCGCAAGAGCTTCGATCTGGTGACCTTCGCCGGCGGCCGCCTCGGTCTTGGCCCTCAGACCGACCGCGTGCTGGTCACCGAAGCGGACCGGCGCTCCTCCAGCCCGCTCGGCCCCGAAAGTTGCTACGCCAGCGGCTTTCAGTATCCAGCCGCCTGCTATTCGGTTTCCTTCCGCGAGGGCGACCGCCGCTACGGTGTCGCCCTCCGCATCTACCTGGGCCGCCGCTGACCGTTCCCCGATGATTTCAGTACCCAGGCGCGTCCTTCTTGCGTATTATTTCTGGGAACTCGCATCAGTCTTGAGAGGTGCCATGAGCGAGAGGAACGACGCCAGAACTTCCCGGGTTGACCGCCGCGACTTCCTCAAGCTCGGCACCGCCGCCACCGTCGGCTTTCTCGCCGGCGCCCTGCCCGTCGACGCGCAGAAGGCGCTGCCGCCGCTCCCCGAGAATCCTCGTACACGCGAGGCCATGCCCACCCGCAACCTGGGCAAGACCGGCTACCGCACCGCCATCTTCAGCCTCGGCGGCCAGGCGGCCATCGAGAAGCCGGAGAACTACGACGTCGCCGTCCCCATCGTCGAGCGCGCCCTCGACCTCGGGGTCAACTATATCGACACCGCCGCCGCCTACGGCCGCCCCGACCGCTGGAGCCAGCGCTACATCGGCCAGGTCCTCAAGCGCCGCCGCCGCGAAACTTTCCTCGCCACCAAAACCCACGACCGCACCCGCGACGGCTCCTGGAAGCTGCTCGAGGATTCTCTCAATCTTCTGCAAACCGACCACCTCGACCTCTGGCAGATTCACAACCTCTCCCGCATGGAGCAGGTCGAGCAAATCTTCGCCGCCGATGGCGCCGTCAAAGCCCTCCTCGAAGCCCGCGAGCAGAAAATCGTCCGCCACCTCGGCGTCACCGGCCACGCCGACCCTGACGTGCTCATCGAGGCCATCCGCCGCTTTCCCTTCGACACCATCCTTCTCGCCCTCAACGCCGCCGACAAACACCATAAGAGCTTCATCGACCAGCTCCTCCCGCTCGCCGTCGAAAAGCAGATGGGGATTATCGGAATGAAAGTCCCGGCCCGCGGCCGCATCCTGGGCGAGAAGGGCATCACCATGCGCCAGGCCTATGACTACGTCCTCTCGCTTCCGGTCAGCACCGTCATCATCGGCGTGGACTCAATCCCGCAGCTCGAGCAAAACATCCAGCTCGCCCGCACCTTCACCCCGCTCAACGACCAGCAGATGGCCGCGCTCGTCGCCCGCGTCGAGCCCATCCACCGCGACGCCCTCTTCTTCCGCCGCTGGACCTAGCTTTGCTCTCTTGACACCGCCCTTTCGGAGAGGTAGCTTTCCCTCTAGGCCCGACGCGTACGACCACTCGCCTTGTTCCTGTTCCTCCAGTAGGCCAAAGAAGGCAAGATGCGCCGCCTGCAGCCGTTCTGGTTATTTCTTCTTGGTGTCCTTGCTATCGATGCTTCGGCACAGGACGAATCGCGCCACACTTCGACGCCGACTTGCCTGCAGTTGTTCTGCGACGCTGGCCGGCGCGACTCCGCGCCTGCCTTCAACGACCGGCTGGAAGTTCTTCTCCGGCTGACGCCCCCTCGCAAGTCCCC
>JAXIPK010000021.1:0-2124 GCA_045402975.1 Acidobacteriota bacterium | reverse complement strand
GGAAGATGCAGGTTTCTTTTCTTCACTCTTGGGCGCGGGCTCGGATTTCGTTTCGCTCTTGGATTCGCTTTTCTCCGCCGGAGCGGATTTGCGGGCGTAGTCAGTGACGTACCAGCCGCTGCCCTTGAACTGAATGGCGGCCGCCGAAAGCTGGCGTTGAGCGGTGCCACCGCAGGCGCAGGTGGCCGTGGACGGGTCGGAGAACTTCTGCAGCAGCTCGAAGCGCTTGCCGCAGGCGTCGCATTCGTATTCGAAGAGCGGCATCGTTTTCAATTCTACTACTGATTCCGCCGCCGGCGCGCAGCGCCTGTGCTAGAATTCGCGCGGGGAGAAAGTCCGGAGTCAAGCGTGCCCGTCAAGACCACAACCTACGTCGTCCCGCCGCGCAACTCGAACGGCGGCTGCCTCTATCTGGTGGCGACGCCCATCGGCAACCTGGAAGACATCACGCTGCGCGCGTTGCGCGTGTTGAAAGAAGCCGACCTCATCGCCTGCGAAGACACGCGGCAGACAGCGAAGCTGTTGAATGCCTACCGCATCCAGAAACCGCTCACCAGCTACCACGAGCACAACGAAATGGTGCGCGCCCCCGAGCTGGTGCTGGAGCTGGAAGAAGGCGCCAAAGTGGCGCTGGTCTCCGACGCCGGCACGCCGGCCATCTCCGATCCGGGCGACCGGCTGATCACGCTCGCCATCCGCCACGGCATCCCGGTGGTGCCGGTGCCGGGCGCGACCGCGTTCGGGGCGGCGCTGATGGCTTCCGGGCTGCACGACAGCCAGTTTCATTTCGTCGGCTACCTGCCGGCGCGGCGCACGCCGCGGCGCAAGGCGTTGCAGGAGCTCCGCGCCCAGACGGCCACGCTGGTTTTCTACGAGGCGCCGCACCGCATCGCCGAGTCGCTGGCCGACATGGAGGCGATGCTGGGCGACCGCCACGCCGTGCTGGCGCGCGAGCTGACCAAGGTCCACGAGGAATTTCTGCGCGGCACGCTGAGCCAGTTGCGCGCCGTGGGACGCAAACGCGAGCTCAAGGGCGAGATCACGCTGCTGGTCGCGCCGCCCGACAGCGCTGCGCCGCAGGTTTCCGCCGCGCCTTCTATCCGCGCCCGCCTCGAGCGCTTGCAAACCACGCAAGGGCTTGACCCCAAGGCGGCGCTGAAGATTGTGGCGCGCGAGCTCGGCCTTTCCCGCAGCGAAGCCTATCGAAGACTGCAAGAAGAAAAAGCACTCGGCGGCAGCTAGCTTCCCTTCTTTTCTTATTTTTTCAGGCGGTTTCCGGCATCCAGGTGCGCAGGCGGGGGCCGGTGAACTGGACGCCGACTTCCCATTCCCCTTCTGTGCGCGAGACCAGGCGGCGGACCTCGCCGGTGGTTTCGAAGTCGGGGCGCGGCGAGGTCTCGTGGGGCAGCGGCCGGTGGGGAATGATGAACTCGAGCGACTGGCCCATGGCCAGTTCGCGCCGGGTGACGAAGCTCGCGCCCTCGCGGCTCAAGTTGTAGCTCGAGGTGGAGTCTTCGAAGGCGGCGCCGTAGGCGTCGCGGCCGCGCACCACCAGCGGCAGCGCCACTTCCAGGCGGCGCGTGCGCCGCTGCTCAGCTCCTTTGCTCAGGTCTTTGGTGGGCACAACACCTCTCAATCAGCGGCCACGAATGTCGACTCGTTCGCCGCAGCTGCCAACGCGGCTTCGACGCAGGCCATTGCTTCCGCCGTGCTGCGGGCGCTGTGTACGGCGCGGCGCAGCGCGGCCCCGCTCGGCACGGAGTGGGTGAAGCGGCCGGCGAACTGCTTCATCTTGCCCAGCGGGTCGTCGGCCAGCAGGGCCGCGGTCGCGGGATCCATCAGGCGGCGGAAAAATTCGCGCAGCAACTGCAAGCGGTCGAGCCCCGTCGGCTCGTCGTAGCGGCCGGTGGCGAAGTACTGCTGCATCTGGCGGAAGATCCACGGATTGGAAGCGGCGGCGCGGCCGATCATCACCGCGTCGCAGCCGGTCTCGCGGAACATCCGCTCGGCGTCTTCGGGGCGGTTGATGTCGCCGTTGCCGATGACCGGGATGCGCACCGTCTGCTTCAGCTCTGCGATCAGGCTCCAGTCGGCCTCGCCCTTGTAGGCTTGCTCGCGGGTGCG
>JAXIPK010000291.1:0-2476 GCA_045402975.1 Acidobacteriota bacterium | reverse complement strand
CATCGTTGTCAACACGCCCGGCGGCCTAGAGCCTTCCATGCGTGAAATTGTGGACCACATTACAACCTCTCGCATCCCTGTGATCGTCTATGTTTCTCCCACAGGAAGCCGCGCGGCTTCGGCGGGCTTCTTCGTTCTGCTATCCGCCGATGTAGCAGTGATGGCCCCGGGAACCTCCACAGGAGCGGCCTCGCCCATCTTGCAGGGGGTTGAGATGCCTGAGACCGCGAAGAAGAAGGCTTTCAGCGACGCAGCAGCATACTTGCGCAGCTTCGCATCCAAGCGCGGCCGTAACGTTGCCGTTGCCGAGCTCGCTGTCACTGAGGCCAAGGCCTTCACTGACCAGGAAGCCCTCAAGGAAGGCCTGATTGACGCCGTCGCCGATTCCCGCGACCAAGTCTTCGCCCAATTCGACGCCCGCGAAATCAAGCGCTTCGACGGCCGTCTCCAGAAGCTCGCCCTGGCCGGCGCCCGCATTGACCCCTGGGAAATGACTCGTCGCCAGGAGTTCCTGAGCCGCCTGCTCGATCCGAACATAATGTTCTTATTGTTCGTTTTTGGCATTCTCGGCCTCTATGTTGAGCTTAACCATCCTGGGCTGATTGTCCCCGGGGTTATCGGCGGCATCTGCCTTGTGCTTGCTCTTTTTTCAATGCACCTGCTACCGGTTAACTATGTGGCCGTGCTCCTCATCCTGCTCGCCTTTGCGCTCTTTATTCTGGAGGCAAAGTTTGTCAGCCACGGTATCCTGGCTGCGGGAGGCGTTGTCGCCATGGTCCTGGGAGCGATGCTGCTGATTGAGTCCCCGCCCATCCCCGAGCTGGGCGTTCGCTGGGAAGTGGCGCTTTCCGTCGCCCTTCCGCTGGCGGTCATCACGGTGATTTTGCTGCGCTACGCGTGGAGGTCGTTCCGCTGGCGTGTCGCCAGCGGCCGCGAAGGCCTGATCGGTCAAGTGGGCGAAGTTCGCCGAGAAATCGCCAATGGCCACAAGGGAATGGTCTTCGTGGCCGGTGAGCTATGGGAAGCTGTCGCTCGCCGCTCCATCAACGTCGGCGAGCGCGTTCGCGTAGTGGCGGCGCACGGTTTGCTGCTCGAGGTCGAGCCATTCACTGGCGGCGGGCCACCTAGCCCGCTGCCCGAAAAGGAGCAACACTAATGGGAGGCTTCGCGATTGCCGGGATCGTCATTTTTCTCGTCTGGCTGTTCAACTGCATCAAGATCCTCAACGAATGGGAGCGTGGCGTCGTCCTGCGCCTGGGCCGCATGCTGCCCGAGCCCAAGGGCCCCGGCCTGATTCTCATTCTCTGGCCCATTGACCGCCTGATGCGCATCTCCTTGCGCCTCATCACTCTTGACGTTCCACCACAGGACGCCATCACCCGCGACAACGTCACCGTCCGCGTCAACGCTGTCGCCTATTTCCGCGTCATGGACCCCAACCGCATGGTCGTGACCATCGAGGGCGCCAACTACCTCTACGCTACCTCTCAACTCGCCCAGCTCACTCTGCGCGACGTCATCGGCCAGGTCGAGCTCGATACCCTCCTCGCCGAGCGCGACAAGGTCAACGCTCGCCTCCAGGAAATCCTTGACGAGCACACGGATCCCTGGGGCATCAAAGTCAGCATCGTCCAGGTCAAGGCCGTCGATCTTCCCCAGGAAATGCAGCGCGCCATCGCCAAGCAGGCTGAAGCCGAGCGCGAGCGCCGCGCCAAAGTTATTCACGCCGAAGGCGAGTTCCAGGCCGCCCAACGCCTGGCCGACGCCGCCAAACTCCTGGCCACCGAGCCCGCCGCCATCCAGTTGCGCTACCTGCAAACCTTGACCGAAATCGGCATCGAGAAGAACACCACCGTAATCTTCCCGGTTCCGATTGATATCCTCAGCCACTGGGTGAAGAAGTAGGGAAGGGATGAGTCCGGAGAGAAAAAGCGGCCACGGCGATACGGTGCTTGAGGGCCGGCACCTGTTGGGAGTTTTCTTCGCCGTAGTGGTGCTGTGCGCGGTCTTCTTCACGCTCGGCTTTGTCCTCGGCCGCAACCAGTCGGCCCAGCAGGCCGCCGCCCCTCCGCCGGAAAAACCGGCGCCCTCCACAACGCCCGCCGAGCCGCAGGCGCGCGACCTCACCTTCTACGACCGCGTCGAGAAACCGCAGCCGTCCGAGAGCCTGCCGCGGCAGAAACCATCCGCGCCGAAGCCGGCGGCGCCGGCTGCCGCCTCCAAGCCCGCCACGCCCACGGGCAAGCCGATTTACCTCCAGGTGGCCGCCGTCAGCCTGGAAGCCGACGCCAAGCGTTTGGTGGCCGAGCTGCACAAGCTGGGCTTTGACTCCGAGATCCGCCCGCCCAAGGAAGACCGCCTCTACCGCGTCATGGTGGGTCCGCTGGCCGGCGATGACCTGGCCACCGCCGCGCAGCACCGCCTCGAGGCCCAGGGCTTCCGCGGCATCCTCCGGCGCTGATGGCCTTTCCGATTT
>JAXIPK010000194.1:0-4385 GCA_045402975.1 Acidobacteriota bacterium | reverse complement strand
TGCATCTGTGTGCATCTGTGGTTTCATTCCCCTTCCTATGGCTCTCCCCGCGTACGCCATCCTGATGGCCGGCGGCTATGGCACGCGCTTCTGGCCGCTCAGCCGCCGCGCCAAGCCCAAGCAGTTCCTTGCCCTGACCGGAAAAGAGTCTCTTCTTCAGCAGACCTATCGCCGCCTCCTGCGGCTCTTCCCGCCTTCGCACATCTACGTGGTCGGCAACGCCGAGCACCGCCGTCTGCTGAAGCAACAACTGCCCCGCGTCCCGGCTGGCCGTCTGCTCCTCGAGCCGATGGGCCGCAACACAGCCGCAGCCATCGCGCTGGCGGCGGCGCACATCCGTCGCCACGCTCGCGGCGATGCCGTCTTGGGAGTTTTTCCCGCCGACCACGCCATTCGCGACCAAGCTCGGTTCCTGCGCATCGCCCGCGCCGCACTCGCCGCGGCCGCCGCCGAAAACGCCATGGTCGTCCTCGGTATCCCGCCGACACATCCACACACGGGTTACGGCTACATCGAACGGGGTCGCACCCGGGGACGCGCCAGCGGCCAGCCGGTTTACGTGGCGCGCCGTTTCACCGAGAAGCCCGACGCTGCCACTGCTGCCCGTTACCTGCGCAGCGGGCGCCACTACTGGAACTCCGGGATGTTTTTCTGGCGGCTGAGCACCTTCGACACCCTGCTGCGTCGCCACCTGCCACGCACCCACGATGCCATGCAGAAAGTTGTGACTGGTGCGGGCTTGCGGCGCATTTATTCCCGCCTTGAGAATATCTCGGTGGATTACGCACTCGCCGAGCCAGCGGCGGCGGGCGGCCAAGCGCGGATGATTCCCGCCGAGATGGGCTGGAGCGACCTCGGGACGTGGAGCGCCGTCTACGATTGGCGAGCAAAGACCAAAGGCGAGAATCAGGTGCCCGCCGCGCACTTCGTGCTGGACGCCCGTGGTAGCCTCGTCGAGGCGAAAAGCAAGTTCGTGGCCGTGCTGGGCGTGGACGACCTGATCGTCGTCGAAACGCCCGACGCGCTGCTGCTCTGCTCGCGCAAGAGCGCGCAGGACGTAGGCAAAGTCGTACACTACCTGGAGAAAAAGAAGCTGCGCCGACTACTGTGAGCCCGACTCGAACCAAGACGAAGCGCAGGCGGAAAGCGGCGGCTGCGCCCACCATCTGCTTCGGCACCGACGGCTGGCGCGGCGTCATCGGGCGCGACTTCAACCGCGAGAACGTCGACCTGGTGGCGCGGGCGCTGGCGCGCTACCTGGTGGAGTTCGAAGACCTCCGCAAGGGCGTTTTCGTTGCGTACGACACGCGCTTTTCCGCCGACCGCTTCGCGCGGCGCGTGGCCGAAGTGCTGACCTCGGTCGGCGTAGACATCAAGCTGGCCTCGGCTCCGACGCCCACGCCGGCGCTTTCCTACGCGGTGCGGCATCACGGCGCGGCGGCTGGCATCATGCTCACCGCCAGCCACAATCCGCCCGAGTGGCTGGGGATCAAACTCAAGGCCGGCTACGGCGGCTCGGCTTCTCCGCGCGCGGTGCGCGAAGTCGAGCGCCTGCTCGCCGACCCCAAGCGCCTGCCGCGCATCGCGCCACAGGCGCGCCGCATCGAGGTCGTCGACCTGAAACCCGACTACCTGGCGCGGCTGGCTGAGCTGGTTGACCTCACGCGCATCGCCGACGCCGGACTGCGCCTCGCCATCGATCCCATGCACGGCGCCGGCTGCGGCTATCTGCGGGCGCTGCTGGAAGAGCGCGCAATCACCTGCATCGAAGTGCGCGGCGCGCGCGACCCGCTCTTCGGCGGCACGCAGCCCGAGCCGCTGGAAGCCAACCTGGGCCCGCTGCGCGTGGCCGTGCTCGAGAACGACTGCGACGCCGGCCTGGCCACCGACGGCGACGCCGACCGCGTCGGCGCCTTCGACGCCAACGGCCGCTACGTCGACCCGCACAAAGTTTTCTGCTTGGTTTTCCGCCACCTGGTCGAGCGGCGCGGGCTGCGCGGCGGCGTGGCCAAGACTTTTTCCGCCAGCAAGATGGTCGACCGCATGGCGGAAAAGTACGGCCTGCCGTGCGAGGAGACGCCCATCGGCTTCAAGTACATCGCCGAGCTGATGCTGGAGCGCGACCTCCTCATCGGCGGAGAAGAGAGCGGCGGCATCGGCATTCGGCCGCACCTGCCGGAGCGCGACGGTTTGCTGATTTCGCTGCTGCTGGCGGAGGTCATCGCGGTCGAAGGCCAGCCGCTGGCCGACTGCGTGGAGGCGCTGCAACGCGACTTCGGCCCGCTGCACTACTGCCGCGTCGACCTGCACCTCGACCCGCAACGGAAGCAGCGCGCGCTGGCCCGCCTGGCCGATGACGGCCTGCGGAAGATCGGCGACAAGGTCGTCGTCGGCCGCGAAGACCTCGACGGCATCAAGTTCCACCTGCTTAATGCCGGGTGGGTGCTGGCCCGCGCTTCCGGCACCGAGCCGGTGCTGCGCATCTACGCCGAGGCGCCCGACCCGGAGCTTCTCGACCGCGTCGTCGCCGCCGTTGAAGACCTCGTCCGCACTGCCTGAAGCATCCGTGAGTGAATCGTGGAAGAGCCGGCTGCTGCGCTGGAAATGGAACTTCTTTCCCGCCCTCCGCGGCACCGGGGCGCGCATTGACTACGCCAGCGAGGACTTCCGCGAGATACGCGTCCGCCTGCCGCTCAACTGGCGCACGCGCAACTACGTCGACACCATCTACGGCGGAAGCATGTACGGCGCGGTTGACCCGTTCTACATGGTGATGCTCATCCGCAACCTGGGGCCGGACTACGTGGTGTGGGACAAGGCCGCCACGATTCGCTTCAAGAAGCCGGGGCGAACTACGCTTTACGCGCGCTTCACGCTGGACGACACCGAGCTCGATGCCATCCGCGCCGAGCTCAACGGCAAGCGCTCCATCGACCGCGTCTACACCGTTGACCTCGCCGACGCCGAAGGCACGGTCCACGCCTCGGTTGAGAAAGTTATCTACATTGCGCGAAGGAAGCCGGAAGGAGGGCAACTATGAAACGCCTTGCGCTTGTGTTGGTGCTGATGGCCGTGGCCGGTAGCGCCCAGGCGGCGGAGCCGTTTGCTGTGGGGACGCTCGCGGCCCAGCCGGGCGAGAAGGTTTCGGGGTTCCTCGAGGTTTCGGCGGGGGTGGACGCGGCGACTCGAATCCCGGTCACGGTGATTCACGGCGCCAAGCCGGGGCCGGTGCTGGCGCTCATCGCCGGCACGCACGGCTATGAGTACGCGCCCATCATCGCTTTGCAGCGCCTGCCGGCGCAGATTGACCCGGCGCAACTCTCAGGCACCGTCATCCTCGTGCACATCGCCAACCTGCCGTCGTTCCTCGGCCGCACGATTTACTACAGCCCCATTGACGGCAAGAACCTGAACCGCGTCTATCCCGGCAAGGCCGACGGCACAGTAAGCGAGCGCATCGCCTACACGATTACGAAGGAAGTCATCGACCGCGCCGACTACGTGGCCGACATCCACTGCGGCGACGGCAACGAAGCCCTGCGGCCCTACCTCTACTGGTCGAAGACGGGCGACGCCAAACTCGACGAGGCCTCGAAGCAGATGGCGCTCGCCTTCGGCCTCGACCACATCGTCATCAACGCGGAGGGCGAGCGGCCCGCTGACCCGGCCGCCAGCGTCTACACCGACAACACGGCGCTGCGGCGCGGCAAGCCCGCCATCACGACGGAGACCGGCTCGGTGGGAGAGACAACTCCCGAGTGGGTGGGACTGGCCGAGCGCGGCGCGCTGAATCTGCTGAAGCATTTCAAGATGCTGCCCGGTGAGCCGGCGCGGGCGGAGCACGTGGTGTGGCTGGACAAGTCGGAAGTGCTGCGCGCGCCGGAGGCCGGCATCTTCTATGCCGCCTCCAAGCCCGGTTACACCGTGGCCGAGGGGGCACTGCTCGGCACGTTGACCGATTTCTTTGGCAACAAGCTGGCGGACATCCGCGCGCCGTTCGCGGGCATGGTGAACTACGTCATCGCCACCCCGCCCATCAGCAAAGGCGAGCCGCTAGCGATGGTGTCGCGCATTCAACAATAGCCGACCGACCGCAAACAACCCCGTAGCCCCCAGGCTCCCGCCTGGGGGAGATCAATGGCGAAGTCTCCCTGAGGAACCCTTCGGCTACGCTCAGGGCAAGAGAGCCTCGGGGCTATGAGGTGGAGTCTGGGCTTTCCTGGCGTTAGCCGTGCTTGGCGGGAGCCGGCGGTGCGCCGCTTGAGCGCGCCCAGGGCGCCAAGCCCAGGCCTTCATAGAGGAACAGCAGAGTGAAAAGGGTGAACCAAACCCAGATGAATGCCGCCGCCCAAATGATGAGCACCAGATACTTCACCAGCGCCAGC
>JAXIPK010000356.1:0-1910 GCA_045402975.1 Acidobacteriota bacterium | reverse complement strand
GGCAAGCGCCTGCCGCGCTTCGAGATGCGCCCGGAAAACGTCTTCGACAAGATTGGCGCCCGGTTCGGCCAGCAGGACATTGACTTCGAGGCGAGCGCGGAGTTCTCCAGGAGCTACCTGCTGCGCGGCACCGAGGAGGCGGCGGTGCGGGCGGTCTTTCATCCCGGCGTGCTGATGTTCTTCGAGCAGCACAAAGGCTGGTGCGTGGAAGGCGAGGGCGAATGGCTGGGCGTCTATCGCGCCGTGCAGACGGTGGCCCCCGGCAACCTGCGCACCTTTCTGGAAGAAGCAACCCAGGTAGCGACGGCGTTTCTCTAGTTTCCCGGCTTTGTTTCTAAGCTCGCGGGCTCGAGGGCTTCTTGGGCGAGTTTGACGGCGAGGTCGAGGCACGGGTCGTCCCCTTTCTTCAGGTCTTCCGGTGTTGGCAGGCAGAGACGATCAGGGACGACACCTTTGTTCTCGAGCTCCTGCCCGCCGGGAAAAACAACGCGGGCGACGGCCACCTGCACGGCGTAGGGAACAACCACATCGGTTCCAATCTTGTGATCGTAGAAGCGCGCGGCGGTGACCCGAGCCGAGGTGCGGTCGCCGATGACGACGGCGCGCTTGGTGCTCTGGAAGTGGTAGGCAAAGATTTCGGCGGCGCTGGCTGACTCGCTGTCGACCAGAATGAACAGCGGGCCGCTCAACTGCGGCTTGCGCGGCTTGACCTCCATAGGAGTGGCTTTTTCGCGGCCCATCATGGTGGCCATGGTTCCTGTCTCCGGGCCGAAGAATCCGACGAAGTACGTGAGACCATCCACGGCTCCGCCGGGATTGCCGCGCAAGTCAACGATGAACGCGCGCTGCTTCTTGACCTTGTCGGCGAGCCCATTCCAGGTCGTCTTCTCCGCTGTGAAGTAGGGCAGATAGAGGTAGCCCACCTGCCCGTCGGCGTAGGTGCCGTAGAGGTACTTTTCTTCTTCCTCTTCTTCCGCCTCGCGGATGAGCTGGTAAATGTTCTCCATGCGAGTGAGGTCGGTTTGAACCGCCCGTTCTTCGACATCGGCCTGGATGCGGGTGGAGCGGACCGGCTCGCTGCCCCGGGAGTAAACCACTTCGAGCGCCACCGCCGGCCGCAGGACGCGGAAATAGAGCATCATCAGCTCGAAGTTGGCGCGGTCGGCGTTGTAATTGTTGACCGTCCAGATGCGGTCGCCGCGCTGGAGGCCGGCGCGGGCGGCCGGGCCCTTTTCGTCGAGCTCATGAACGCGGATTTCGTCGCCGAAGGCCTTGGCCTCGAAGCCGAAGCGGATGCGTACGGCGCGCCCCGGGGGAAGGAAGACAGTGTGGGAGTCCTTGAGCTTGTCGACCAGGGAGAAAATGGCGGTGACCATCTCGCTCACCGAGTTGGCCTTTTCGATGCGCTGGCGGGTTTCGTCGGTGAGCTGTTTCCAGTTGAGCCCGCGCAGGCTGGAGTCGTAGAAGTTCTTCTCGACTTCGCGGGAGACGGTCTCCAGGATCATTTTCATCCGGTCGCGCTCGAAACCCAGGTCCTGCGGGGTGAGCGGCGGGGCGAGGAGCACAAGGACGACCACCAGGAGGAGAACCTTGCGGCGCACGGCGGTTGGCATAGCTCCCCCTTTCCTCGCGTCGGGCTTTTGTTGCCCAAAATGTACGGTTCAGGAAAGCCGTTGTCAACTCTGATTGTCGCGTCGGCACGCAACCGCGGGCCCCTCCAGCGAAAACAGCAGAAGCGCAGACCAGAAATTGCCGATTGCAGAAAAAGGGGCTTGCCAAAAACAGGGGGCGGGGGTAGTATAGTCAATTGCCTGGAGGGTAGTTTGCCCGCAAGGCAAGGAGGAACGGCGATTCGGCTTCTGACCCGGCCGGATACATCCTAAGAGAGAAGCGCTGAGCGCGCTCCGCAG
>JAXIPK010000257.1:0-7871 GCA_045402975.1 Acidobacteriota bacterium | reverse complement strand
GGCCAGTCCACCATGGACGCCATCATGCGCTCCACCAACCTGCTGCTGGCCGGAGCGACCATCGTCGTCGCTGGTTACGGCTGGTGCGGCCGCGGCATCGCCACCCGCGCGCGCGGGATGGGCGCCCAAGTCATCGTCACTGAAGTTGACCCCGTGCGCGCGCTGGAAGCCGCCATGGACGGTTTCCGCGTCCTGCCCATGACCGAAGCCGCCGCCATCGGCGATGTCTTCATCACCGCCACCGGCAACAAGAGCATCATCGTCGCCGAACACTTCGCGCGCATGAAAGATGGCGCCGTGCTGGCCAACTCCGGCCACTTCAATGTTGAGATTGACATCCCGGCGCTGGAGAAGCAGGCCAAGAGCAAGCGCGCCACCCGCGACAACGTGGACGAATACACCTTGCCCGATGGTCGCAAGCTCTACCTGCTGGGCGAAGGCCGCCTCGTCAACCTCGCCGCCGCCGAAGGCCACCCCGCCGGCGTGATGGATATGAGTTTCGCCAACCAGGCCCTCACCATTGAGTACCTCAGCAAGCACGCCGGTGAGCTGAAGAAGAACGTCTACCCCGTTCCGGAAGAGCTCGACCGCCGGGTGGCGCGCATGAAGCTGGCTTCGATGGGCTTCGCCGTCGACCACCTCACCCCGGAGCAGGAGCGCTACCTCAACTCCTGGGCCGAAGGCACGTAGCTTCTTGTTTTCTTTATCCGCGTTTATCTGCGTTCATCTGCGGTTCCGTACTTCTTGAATGCGCGACTGGGCCAACTGGGCACTCGACACCGCTAAGACACGCGGCGCAACCTACGCCGACGTGCGCGTCGTCGACGCCCGCTACCGCAACCTCTCCACCAAGAACGGCCAGGTGGGAACTTTCTCCGAAAGCGAATCGCTCGGTCTCGGTGTGCGCGCGCTGGCCGACGGCGCCTGGGGCTTTGCCGCCACCGACCAGTTGACCCGGGAAAAAATCCAGGAAACTGCGGCGCTGGCTGTCTCCATTGCGCGCGCCAGCGCCCGCGTCAAGCAGCACGACCTCGTCCTGGCCCCGGAAGAAACAATCCAGGCCGCTTGGCAGACGCCCTTCGAGAAAGACCCCTTCAGCGTTTCCGTGGACGACATGCTGAAGCTCCTCTTCCGCGCCGACGAAGAAATGCGCCGTGTCGCCGGGCTGACGGTGGCCGAAACCTCGATGTCGTTCACGCGCCTCGAGCAGCTTTTCGCCAGCACCATTGGCAGCGAGATCAAGCAGACCAAGGTCTACTCCGGCGCCGGGCTCGTCGCCACTTCTTTCGCCGACAATGAAATCCAGAAGCGCAGCTATCCGAACTCCTTCGGCGGCCAGCACGCCAGCGCCGGCTACGAGCTGGTGGAAGGTCTCGACCTCGTCGGCAATGCCCAGCGAATGGCGGAGCAGTCCGTGGCGCTGCACCAGGCCGACCAGTGCCCGCAGGGCCAGCGCACCATCATCCTCGGCAGCTCCCAGCTCGGTCTGCAAATCCACGAGTCCATCGGCCATCCCATTGAGCTCGACCGCGTGCTCGGCATGGAAGCGAACTTCGCCGGCACCAGTTTTCTCAACCCGCAGCACGTCGGCTCGCTGCAGTACGGCTCGCCCATCGTCAACGTGGTCGCCGACGCGCGCCTCGAACACGGCCCCGGCCTCGGCACCTTCGGCTACGACGACGAAGGCGTGCCGGCGCAATGCATCGACATCATCAAGGATGGCCGCTTCGCCGGCTTCCTCAGCTCGCGTGAAACCGCTCCGAACATCGGCCTCGTGCGCTCCGGCGGCACCATGCGCGCCGAGAGCTGGAACCGCATCCCGCTCATCCGCATGACCAACGTCAGCCTGCTGCCCGGAACCTGGAAGCTCGAGGACCTCATCGCCGACACCGACGACGGCATCTACTTCGAGACCAACCGCAGCTGGAGCATCGACGACAAGCGCTACCACTTCCAGTTCGGCACCGAAATCGGCTGGGAGATCAAGGGCGGCAAGCTCGGCCGCATGCTGAAGAACCCGTCCTACAGCGGCATCACCACCGAGTTCTGGAACAGTTGCGACGCCATCTGCAGCCGTGCGCACTGGACGCTGTGGGGCACGCCCAACTGCGGCAAGGGCCAGCCTATGCAGACCATGGGCACCGGCCACGGCGCCGCCCCGGCGCGCTTCCGCAACGTGCTGGTCGGAGTCGCCTATGCTCAGTGAGGCGCGCTGCCGGGAAATCTTCGAAGCTGTTCGACGCGCCAGCCAGGCCGACGAAGTGGAAGTCCTGCTCGAGGCCACGCAGTCGGCGCTCACCCGCTTCGCCAACAACACCATTCACCAGAATGTGGCCGAGGAAGGAATCCACGTTTCGGTGCGCACCCAACTCGACGGCCGCACCGCCCGCGCCACCACCAACAAGACCGACGCCGATTCGCTGCGCCGCGTCGCCGAGCGCGCCGTCGAGAGCGCCCGCTGGCAGCCGCAGAACCCCGACCTGTTGCCACTGCCCGGCCAGCAGAGCTACCAGTCGGTTGACCGCTACTGTGAAGAAACTGCCGCGCTCACGCCCGACGCCCGCGCTGAAGCCGTGGGCAAAGTCGTCGCCCGTGCCCAGCGCCACAATCTCACCGCCGCCGGCATCCTCTCCAGCAGCGCGGTTTCGCAGGCCCTGCTCAATTCGCGTGGCCTCTTCGCCCAGCATCGCGAGACCAAAGCGGAGTTCTCCATCACTTTTCTCAACGGCGGCTCTGGCTGGGCCAAGGGCAACTTCGTCAGCGTGCGCGACCTGAAGGTTGAAGAGCTGGCGGAGCGCGCCTGCGACAAAGCTCTCGCCAACCGCGACCCGAAAGAGCTCGCCCCCGGCCGCTACACCGTTATCCTCGAGCCCGCCGCCGTCCTCGATCTCGTCGGGTTCCTCTTCTACGACTTCGCCGCCACCGCCGTGCTCGACCAGCGCAGCTGCTTCACCGATCAAGTCGGCAAGAAAGTTTTCGGCGACAACATCTCCATCTCCGACGACGTCTACCATCGCTGGCAGGCCGGCGCCCCCTGGGATGGCGAAGGCATCCCGCGCCAGAGCGTGCAACTGGTTGACCGCGGCGTGCTGAAGAACCTCGTCTACGCCCGCCACACCGCGAAGAAGATGAAGGCCCAACCCACCGGCCACGGCTTCCCTCTGCCCAACGAATACGGCGAAGCCCCAATGAACCTGGTGGTGACCGGCGGCCCCACCTCGCTCGAAGAGATGATCGCCTCCACCCAGCGCGGCGTGCTGGTCACCCGCCTGTGGTACATCCGCGAAGTCGACCCCTACGCAAAAATTCTCACCGGGATGTCGCGCGACGGGATCTACTACGTCGAAGGCGGCCAGGTGAAGCACGCCGTCCGCAACCTGCGCTTCAACCAGAGCCTGAAGGAAATGCTCAATCAGGTGGAGCTGCTGGGCCCGGCGGTGCGCGCCGCCGGCGAGGAGTCCTTCGAGATGGTTGTGCCCGCCATGCGCGCCGCCAACTTCCACTTCACCGAAGTCACCAAGTACTAGTTCCCTAGCTTGTCATCCCGAGCGAAGGCGCGGGCCCGCTGTGCGGGGCCGCGGCGAGTCGAGGGACCTGCTTGTGCTCGCTCGCTCATTGAAAAGCAGGTCCCTCGACTGCGTCCCGACTGCGTCGGGACTTCGCTCGGGATGACAAATGAGGGCAAGTCGAGGTGGGGTCTTACTCCGGCAGAAACTCCAGGCTTTTGGCCACGCGGTGCAGCACCGCTTGCTGGAAGGGAACCGTCTCGCCCGCCGTAGTCAGCCCCAGCAGCGTGTAGCAGTAGCGGCCGCGGGCGATGTAAACCGCCATGCCGGTCCAGAAGCGGTCGCCGTCGCGCGCTGTGAAGCTGCGCTCGATGGCCCGCAGTCCCGCCACTTCCGACGGATGCTCGCCCTGTGGGCGGTAGTCTTCATAGAACTGCTGCAGCAGCCGCTCGGCGCCGCGCGCGTAGTCGTCGAGCGTGCCGTTGCAAGACTCGCGCCCTATGAGCAGCAGCGTCGATTCATCCGGCGTGCCCAGCGCCGCCACCAGCGGCGTGCGCGGCCGAATCAGTTGCGGATAAGAGCGCCAGGTCGGCGGCTTGAAAATGCGGAAGCCGTAGGTTTCGTTAGTGTAGCCCGTCCCCGTCACCACTTCCACCGGCGGCCCCGACGGTTCGACGCGGCTCAGCCGGTCCTCGACTGGCGACGCGGGCCGCGGCGCCGGCTCGGCCTTGGGCGCGCCGGCCGCCGGCGATGAGGAGCCCGGCGTCATCACAATCCGCTCGATCTTGTCCTTGTAGATGATGGCGATACCGAAGCTGGTCTCGACGCGGAACGCGTCCTTCTCGTACCCGACGATCTTCCCCACGATCCGGCTGCCGTCTTTCAGGATGAACTCTTCCGCCCGCGCGGGCGCGGCCACAAGAACAAGAACAGCAAGCAGCAGCAAGATGCGATGCATCGTGTGATTATGGCATCGCCGGATGCGGGAGTAAAGAAAGCGCGTGTGTTGTATACTGTCGCCGAAAAATTTCACATCGAGGAGAGTAATGAAGAAAGCGAAGCCGTCCGGCAAGCGCGTCCGCCACCTGCACGACCCCATCGAAGATCGCCTGGTCCCGATTTATCCGCTCGACCTCGGCAAGATTCGCACTATTGACGACCTGGTGCGCGCCATGGGGCAGACCGCCTACACCGCGCGGCAGATCGGCGACGCCGCCGACGTGCTGGAAGCAATGGCGCGCGACAAAGATTGCACCGTCGTGCTGACGCTCTCCGGCGCGCTGACGGTCGGCAAGATGGGTTTGGTCATCTGCGACCTCATTGACAGCGGCATCGTCAAAGTCATTGTCTCTACCGGCGCGCTGATGGCGCACGGTCTGGTGGAAGCCACCGGGCGCTCGCATTTCCGCTACGACCATCGCATGGATGACAACCAGCTTTTCTGGGCCGGCTACAACCGCGTCTACGATTCGCTCGAGCCCGAGGTCAACCTCGATCACGTCGAAGCTGTCGTGGATGCCGTGCTCGACCATTGGCCGAACGACGAGCCCGTGACCAGTTGGAAGCTCAACCAGCGCCTGGGCGAATACCTTGTCCGCCACCAGGGCAACGCCCGCGGCATCTTGAGGTCAGCGCGGGAAAAGAACGTGCCCGTCTTTGTCCCCGCCTTCACTGATTCCGAGCTCGGGCTCGACCTCGCCCTGCACAACCTGGCCAGCAAGAAGCACGGCCGCCCGCAGTTGCGTTTCGATTGCCTGGAAGACCTGGAGCATTTCACTCAGACGATGCTGAAGGGAAAGCGCGCCGGCATCTTCACCGTCGGCGGCGGCGTGCCGCGCAACTGGTCGCAACAGTTCGGCGTCTACATCGAGCTGCGCAACCGCCGCAAGCTGGATAACTTCGAGTTGAAGCGCTACCACTACGGCCTGCGCATCTGCCCCGAGCCGGTCAACTGGGGCGGCCTCTCCGGCAGCACCTACTCCGAGGCGGTCTCGTGGGGAAAGTTCGTGCCCGAGGAAGAAGGCGGGCGCTTGGCGGAAGTGCTGGAAGACGCGACCGTGGCGTTGCCGCTGATTGTGGGCGCCGTGCTGGAGCGCATCGGCTATCTCCCGCGTGCGGGAAGCAAGGCAAAGGGGAAGAAGCGCGCCGGGCGCGCTGTGGCGGTTAGTCTTCGGGGATAAGGATGGCGGCGGTCAGCACCGTGCTCCATAGTCCGCGCTTGTCGCCCACCGCCGACTGGGTGATGTTCATGGTACGAACGATCTTGTTCGAAATCCGATAAATCTCTTTCTTCTCGTCCCAGTTCAAGTCGGGATCAAACTCCACGTCCAGCGTGGTGGCGAGCATCTCCGCCGCCAGCTCTTCGGCGTATTCGCCGGCGCGGTCCTCGGTTTCACCAAACGAGTGGTGCTCGGAAAGATAGCCGTACATTGATTTGTCGGCCGGCAGCGCCAGCCCGATGGAGGCGGCGATCAGCCGGTGCGGCTCGCGGGTCGAGTTCTCGCTCAGCACCACAAAGGTAATCTGCCCCGGACGCAGCAGCTTCAGGCCTTCGGTGCGTGAAATCAGTTTGCAGTGCGGCGGGAAGATGCTGGAGACGCGGACCAGGTTGCAGGAAGCGATGCCCGCCGAGCGCAGCGCCAGCTCGAAGCTGGAGAGCCGCTCGCGGTGTTTTCCGACACCCTTCGTCAGAAAAATCTTTTTCGGAACAAACATTTTTGCCTTCGCCTCACCGGCCCGCGCACTGTGCCACGAGCGAGGGCATTGTCGCCGCCTTTGATGGCTGAGACCCCCGGCGGAAAAAACGCGCGACAACTATGCGGAAAAACTTTTTCGCTGTCAATCGGCATTTTGCTTTCGAGCCCGCGAGCGCCGGAGGCCCGCTTGACGCCTGGACCTCTTTCGCATAGAGTCAAGTCCCCAAATGGCGGCTAGCCCTGGCACGACTGTGGCTGAGCGCCAGACTCCCCCTAAAATTTCCGGAGGATTCATGACCCCTAAAGAGGTGTTGGAGTTTGCCGAGAAGAATCAAGCCCGTATTGTCGACTTGCGGTTCACCGACCTTCCCGGGTTGTGGCAGCACATTTCCTTTCCCATTCACCAGTTGAAAGAGAAGTCGTTCGAAGACGGCTACGGCATTGACGGCTCCAGCATCCGCGGCTGGGCGGCTATTCATGAGAGCGACATGTTGCTCATCCCCGATCCCAAGACGGCCTTCATGGATCCTTTTCGCGACGCCCCCACGCTCTGCATGGTCGGCGACATCCTCGACCCGGTCACCAAGCAGCAGTATCCCCGCGACCCGCGCTTCATCGCCCGCAAGGCCGAAGCCTACCTGGGCTTCACCGGCATCGCCGACACCGCCTACTTCGGCGCCGAGGCCGAGTTCTTCATCTTCGACAACATCCGCTTCGACCAACGCGAGAACTGCGGGTTCTACTTCATCGACGCCGAGGAAGGCCGCTGGAACTCCGGCCGCGAAGAGCGCAACCTGGGCTACCGCCCGCGCTACAAAGAAGGTTACTTTCCCGTCCCGCCCACCGACCACTACCAGGACCTGCGCAGCGAGATGGCCACCACGCTGGAGCGCTGCGGCCTCGAGGTCGAGTGCCACCACCACGAAGTCGCCACTGGCGGCCAGGCTGAAATCGACTTCCGCTTTTCGCCGCTGCTGCGCGCCGCCGACGGCATGATGCTCTTCAAGTATGTGGTGCGCAACGTCGCCTACCAGTACGGCAAGACCGTCACCTTCATGCCCAAGCCGCTCTTCGGCGACAACGGCTCCGGGATGCACTGCCACCAGAGCCTGTGGCTGAAGAACAAGCCGCTGTTTGCCGGCGACGCCTACGCCGGGCTGAGCCAGACGGCGCTGTGGTACATCGGCGGCCTGCTCAAGCACGCGCCGGCGATCACGGCTCTGATCGCGCCGACCACCAACTCCTACAAGCGGCTGGTGCCGGGCTTCGAGGCGCCGGTGAACCTCGCTTACAGCCGCCGCAACCGCAGCGCCGCGGTGCGTATCCCCATGTACTCGCCCGACCCTAAGGCCAAGCGCGTCGAGTTTCGTCCGCCCGACCCGACCTGCAATCCCTACCTGGCCTTCTCCGCCATGATGATGGCCGGGCTGGACGGCATCGAAAACAAGATCGACCCCGGCGAGCCCCTCGACCGCGACATCTACGACATGAGCCCCGAAGAGTTGAAAAACGTGCCCACGTTGCCCGGCTCGCTCGAGGAATCGCTGGCGGCCTTGCGGCGCGACCACGAGTTTCTGCTCAAGGGCGACGTCTTCACCAAGGAAATCGTTGACCTCTGGATCAACTACAAGATGGAGAAAGAGGTCAACGCCATCCGCATGCGCCCGCA
>JAXIPK010000203.1:0-4415 GCA_045402975.1 Acidobacteriota bacterium | reverse complement strand
CGTGTCAACGTGGTGCTGTCGCACGATGATGACGAAGCCTGCCCGGTCATCATCGAAACCGCGCCCACCTACGCCAACCTTTTCGGCAGCGTCCAGCGCACCTACGATTTTCGCGGGCTGGCGCAATCCGATTTCATGGACATCCGCGGCGGCTCGGTGCTGCAGGCCGACGGCGGCTACCTGGTTCTCAATGCGCTGGACGCGCTCATCGAGCCCGGGGTGTGGAAGACGCTCAAGCGCACGCTCATCCACGGCAAGCTGGAAATCCAGGCGGTGCCGGAGTGGCTGATGCCGTTCTCGGCCAGCGCGCTCAAGCCCGAGCCCATGCCCATCAACGTGAAAGTCATCCTCATCGGCGAGCACTACCTCTACGACTTGCTCTACGCCCACGAAGAAGACTTCCAGCAGATTTTCAAAGTGATGGCCGACTTCGACTCGGAGATGAACCGCACCACGCAGGCGGTGCAGCAGTATGGCGCCCTGCTGCGCAAGCTCTGCCAGGAGGACGGCCTCTGCCCCTTCGACCGGGAGGCGGTGGCGGCCATCGTCGAGTTTGGCGTACGCCGCGCCGGCCGCCAGGACAAAATCAGCACGCGGTTCTCGGAGATCGGCGACCTGGCACGTGAGGCGTGCTACTGGTCGCGCAAGGAAGGCGCGAAAGTGGTGCGGCGCGCCGATGTGGAGCGTGCCATCGCCGAGCGCGTCGAGCGCCACAACCTGGTGGAGAGCAAGATTCAGGAGCTGATTGAGAAGGGCGTTCTGCTCATCGACGTCACCGGCGCCCGCGTCGGCCAGGTCAACGGCCTCTCCGTCTACGACATGGGCAGCTACGCGTTCGGCAAGCCCATTCGCATCACCGCCTCCACCGCCATGGGCAGCCAGGGCATCATCAACATCGAGCGCGAGGCCAACTTGAGCGGCCGCATCCACGACAAAGGCATGGCCATCCTGGGCGGCTACCTGCGGGAGAGGTTCGCTCAGAAGAAGCCGCTTTCGCTCGACGCCAGCGTCTGCTTCGAGCAGTCCTACTCCGGCGTGGACGGCGACAGCGCCAGCTCCACCGAAATCTACGCCCTGCTCTCCAGCCTCTCCGGCCTGCCACTGCGCCAGGACCTGGCCGTCACCGGCTCGGTCAATCAGAAGGGCGACATCCAGTCCATCGGGGGAATCAACTACAAGATTGAAGGCTTCTACGACGTCTGCAAGGCCAAGGGCCTGACCGGCACGCAGGGCGTGCTGCTGCCCATCGAGAACGTCCCCGACTTGATGCTGAGGCCCGAAGTCGCCGAGGCAGTGCGCACCGGCAAGTTCCACCTCTACCCGGTGGCGTCGGTGGACGAGGGCATCGAGATTCTCACCGGCGTCAAAGCCGGCGAGCTGCTGCCCGACGGCGGCTACGAGGAAGGCACCGTCCACGGGCGGGTGGACAAGCGCCTGCGGGAGCTGGCGGAAGAGATGAAAAAGTACGAGGCCGGCAGCTCAGAGTGAGCGCCGGCCTCAGTGGGTTCCGCGATTCCGGTTACTGCCGCGCCAGCTCCTTGGGCACGCTCAGGTAGCCCACCACGCGGTCCTTCTCCACCTGGTAGACCACCAGCTCCAGCAGGTTGCGCGTGCCGGCGAGATAGAACTGCACTGGCTCCAGCAGCGTTTTGTCTTTCTTCTCGACCACTTTGTCGTTGGCCAGCAGGGTCATAGTGAACTTCTGCCGCTTGGCGTCAGTCTTGTTCAGCCGCACGGAAATCTGGCCGACGCGGGTGTAGTTCTTGGACTTTTTGAGGTCGAACTCGAAGTAGTCGCGTTCGCCACGCTTCTTGAGCTCCTGCACTTCGTCGTAGTTGCGCGCGATGAGTCCGCTCTGTACGCCGAGGTCGCCGATGGTGCGCTCGAGCTTGGTCTGCGTCTGTTTGAGCTCCTCCTTGGTCGAGGCCACGTCGGTCTTGACCGTGCCCACCTCGCCCGAGAGGCTGCCCAGCGCCTGCTGCTGTTCCTGCAACTGGCCGCCCAGCTCGGCCGCCGTCTTCTTCTGCTCTTCGCGGGTCTGCTGCGCCAGGGAGCGGGCGCGGGCCAGCTCGCTCTGCGTCAGGCCCAGTTTTTCGCTGGTGACGTCGAGCTGCCCTTTCAAACCGGCGTAATTGTTTTCCAACGTCTCGGCGCGGGCTTCGATCTTGGTCAGCTTGTCGTTGGTCTGCTGCAACTGCGCCGTCAGTTGCTTGCCGGTGTTCCACTGCGCATAGGCCACGAAAACCACCAGAAGCAGCAGAACGACCAGTGCGGCCGCCAGCCAGCGCGGGGTTCCGCCGCCGGCCGGGGACTTGAATTCTTCTGCGGGTTGCTGCGGATTGGTGCTCATGTAGGTTTGCTCTCTCCCTCCATTCGGAGCCGCCCTCTGCGGGTGCGGCAGCGGGGGCTCTTCGCCACCCTTGCCTATGATTATGCCGCAGGCGGGCGGGGTTGTCTACGCGGCGCGGCCGGCTCAGAGTTTTGCTTGATTTTAGGTCAAAACTTGGAGTACTTTGACATCGCTGCCTGGCTTCGGGATTCCGGGGCAGCAGACCAGAACCTTCGTGAACATCAAAGTCCGCCAGACCGGCACCGCCGCGATCATCGACATCACGGGTGCGCTCAAAATGGGCGAGCCCGAGCAGTCGTTCCGCGAGCAGGTGACCCAGTTGCTGGAAGGCGGCACGCGAAACCTCGCCGTGAACCTGGCGGGCGTGCCGGAGATGGATAGCTCCGGCATCGGCGCCCTTGTCCGCGGCTACACCTCGGTGAAGCACGCCGGGGGCAAGTGCCGCTTCTTCGGCGCCAGCAAGCGCATCAAGCAGACCCTGCGCATGGTGCGGCTCGACAGCGTCCTTGAGCTCGTCGAAGACGAAGCCGCCGCCCTCGCCGACCTCTAGCCGTCTCTTCCGCAGATTTCCGCTCTCCCTAGCTTGGTTTGACCCGATTCTGTCCCG
Source organism: Acidobacteriota bacterium (assembly GCA_045402975.1). Classification (GTDB taxonomy): domain Bacteria; phylum Acidobacteriota; class Terriglobia; order Acidiferrales; family 2-02-FULL-67-57; genus JACPRL01. The sequence continues at coordinate 1,458 of JAXIPK010000203.1, read as the reverse complement.
CTGCTAGACTAAGATTGTCATGAGCACCACGGCGCGTCCAACAGTTGAGCTCGATCCCCGCCTTTACCGGGCCCTGAAGCGGCGGGCGGCGGCCAGCAAGCGGTCGCTTACTCGGCTGGTGAATGAGGCTGTGCGTGAGGCGTTGGAAGACGCCCACGACCTGGCCATCGCCCGGCATCGCCTCCGTCGTCGCGAGAGGGGCCGCTCCTTCGAAGAGTTCCTGCGCGCCTTGCGGCGCGAAGGCAAGCGCTAGTTTGTGGCGGCCAGCTACCGGGTCGTAATTCGGCCCAGCGCCGAGCGAGACTTCCGTTCACTTTCGAAAGCCGACCAGGAGCGGGTGGCATTCCGCATTCGGGTCTTGGCCGACAATCCGCGCCCACCGGGGTGCAAGAAGCTCGGCGACCCGAGTATCTTTCGGGTCCGCCAGGGCGACTACCGCATCATCTATCGGGTTGATGATGCCCAACGCCTCGTCTTAATCCTTCGCATCGGGCACCGCCGCGAAGTCTACCGCTAGGCCTCCTCTTTCAGCGGTCGCTGGCTTGCCCTGAGCCTGCCGCGGGGCCGCGAAGGGTTACTGGGAGCTGCTGGAGAGCGGGCGGCCGGCTTTCAGGTTGTCGAGGTCGGCGGCGAGCGCTGAGGAGCGCTGGTAGCGTTGCGCGGGGTCTTTGGCCAGGCAGCGCCCGAGCATCACGTCCACCTCGGCGGGAAGCTGCGGGTTGTGCTTCTGCACCGGCACTGGCTGCGCCTGCACCACTTTGTAGATAATCTCCGTCACCGTCTCGCCCGGGAAGGGCATCTTCCCGGTAAGCACCTCATAGAGCACGGCGCCGAGGGAAAAAATATCGCTGCGCGCGTCCACGCCGCCGCCGGAGAACTGCTCGGGCGACATGAAGGCCGGCGTGCCCACCAGTTGGCCGGTCTGCGTGAGTTGCGCGCCTTCCAGCTTGGCGATGCCGAAGTCGGCGATCTTGCCACGGCCGTCTTTGGTGACCAGGATGTTGGCGGGCTTGATGTCGCGATGGATGACGCCGCGCTGATGAGCGTAGTCCAGCGCCAGCGCCACCTGGGCGCCGATCTCGAGCGCCTGCGCCAGCGGGAGCCCGCCGCCGCCGGGCGAGTCCTCGATCATCTTGTCGAGCGGCACCCCTTCGACGTACTCCATCACCAGGAAGGGCTGCCCGCTCGCCGGGTCTTCGCCCATGTCGTGGATGGTGACCACGCCGGGATGCGTCATCCGTCCGGCCGCTTCCGCCTCGCGGTAAAAGCGCGTCGTATATTCCGCCAGCGCCTGCGGGGTCAGGTTGGCAGTGAGGATGACCTTGACCGCCACGGCGCGGCCCAGGTTGGGGTCGCGCGCTTTGTAGACCGCGCCCATCGCGCCCCGGCCCAGCTCTTCCAGCAGCTCGTAGCGGCCGACGCGGTTCGGCATGCCGGCATCAATCTCCGGCGCGCCCA
>JAXIPK010000118.1:0-8346 GCA_045402975.1 Acidobacteriota bacterium | reverse complement strand
TGTGCTCTTCCGATCTGCGGTTGCGCATTCGCGACCGCCGCCAGCAGAAACCCGGCAACGGCTACGAGGCAGAGGGTGCGACGCCAAACGATGGACATGGCCGTGTGTGCTCCCTGAGTTGAACTTGAAGCGAACGCTGTTCGCCCGCATCATGCCTCAGAGGGCCATGCGCCTTCAATGCTATACTCGGCCCGGTCGGCATCTCCAGGGCCGGGGTAATCCATGCAGAACCGCTTCATGGAGCGGGCGATTGCGCTCTCGCTCGAAAACGTGCACTCAGGCCGGGGCGGCCCGTTTGCCGCCGTGGTGGTGAAGGACGGCCGCATCATTGCCGAGGGCACGAACCGCGTTACTTCGACCAACGACCCTACGGCGCACGCTGAAGTCGTCGCCATCCGCGAAGCCTGCCGCGCCCTCGGCAGCTTTCAGCTCAACGGCTGCGAAGTCTACACCAGCTGCGAGCCCTGCCCGATGTGCATGGGAGCGATTTACTGGGCGCGCCCGGCCCACGTCTACTTTGCCGCCACCGCCGCCGATGCCGCCCGCTACGGCTTCGACGACTCCTTCATCGGCCAGGAGATGCAGCGCCCGCGGGCGGAAGGAAAAATCCCCCTCACCCAGTTGATGGGCGCGGAGGCTCTGGCGGCTTTCATCGCCTGGGAGAAGAAGCCCGACAAGATCAAATACTGAGAGCGCGCCCATCGGCCGATCCGTCATGCCGAATCGAATCATTGGTCAGTCCATCCCGCGCAAGGAAGCGCGCGACAAAGTAACCGGCCGGGCGCGCTACGTCGACGACCTTTCTTTCCCCGGACTGCTCCACGGCGTCACTGTCCGCAGCGCCTGCCCGCGCGGCCGCCTCAAAGGCATTCACTTCGAAGGCTCGCTACCGTGGGACGAGTTTGTCGTTGTCACCGCGAAGGACATTCCCGGGAAGAACTGCGTGATGCTCATTCTGGAAGACCAGCCCTGCCTGGCGGACACCGGCGTGAACCACCCGGAGGAGCCCGTCGTTCTCCTGGCGCACCCGGACAAATACTTGCTGGAAGAAGCGCGCCGCGCGGTGCGGCTTGACCTTGAGCCGCTCCCCGCCGTTCTCACCCTGGAAGAATCGCTGGCCAAGAAAGAAATCATCTGGGGCGCCGACAACCATCTGAAGTCCATTCACCTGGAAAAGGGCAAAGTGGATGAAGTGTGGAGGGAGGCGGATTTCATTGTCGAGGGCGAGTATCACACCGGCGCCCAGGAGCAGCTCTACATCGAGCCCAACGGCATGATCGCCGTCGCCAACCCGACCGACGGCGTCACCGTGTGGGGCTCGATGCAGTGCCCCTACTACGTCCACAAGGCGCTGGTGCCGCTGTTCGGCCTGCCGGAGAACAAGATCCGCGTCATTCAGGTGGAAACCGGCGGCGGCTTCGGCGGCAAGGAAGAGTATCCGTCGATGATTGCCGCTCATGCGGCACTGCTGGCGTGGAAGTCGGGCCGGCCGGTGAAGATTGTCTACGACCGCGCCGAAGACATGGCGGCCACCACCAAGCGCCATCCATCGCGCACGCGCCACCGCACCGCGGTCAGCAAAGACGGCAAGCTGCAAGCGATGGACATTGATTTTGTCCTCGACGGCGGCGCCTACGCCACCTTGTCGGCGGTGGTTCTCTCCCGCGGCACCATCCACGCCGCCGGGCCCTACGCGTGCCCCAACGTTCGCGTCCACAGCCGCGCCGTCGCCACCAACACACCGCCCCAGGGCGCGTTCCGCGGTTTCGGGGCGCCGCAGAGCACTTTCGCACTTGAGTGCCACTTGAACAAAGTGGCGCGCGCGGTGGGGCTGACGCCGGAGGAGTTGCGTCGCCGCAACTTCATCCGTCCGGGCCAGACTACCGCTACGGGGCAGGTAATCCGCGAAAAGGTGGATATGGCCGGGCTGCTGGCGCGCGCCTTCGAGCTCTCTGACTATTCCGCCAGGTGTGAACGCTTCGCGCGGGAAAACCCCGGACGCCGGGAGAAGAAGGGCATCGGCTTCGCCACCTTCATGCACGGCGCGGGCTTCACCGGCTCGGGGGAAAAGTATCTCGCCTCGGTCGTGGGCGTGGAGGCCACACCGGAGGGGCGGGTGCGAATTCTGGCCGCCAGCACTGAAATCGGCCAGGGTACCAACACCATTCTTTGCCAGATTGCCGCCGAAACTTTGGGGCTCGACTGCGACCGCGTCGAGTTCGCGCCGCCGGACACGGCGCAGGTTCCCAACAGCGGCCCCACCGTGGCCTCACGTACCTGCATGATTGTGGGCAAGCTGGTGGAGTCGGCCGCCCTGGCGCTGAAGCAAACTCTCCAGGGCAGCGGGTTTCTTGGCCGCGAGTACTCGCAGGATGAATTTGCCGACGCCTGCCGGCGCCACATCGAAAAGCACGGCCCGCTCAAGACCTACAGCCAGTACCAACTGCCGCCGGAGATTCAGTGGGACGAGACGAACTACAAGGGCGATGCCTACAGCGCTTACGCCTGGGCGGTCTACGTCGCCGAAGTCACGGTGGACTCGCTGACCTGCGAGGTCCGCGTGGACGATTTCGTCGCCGTGCAGGAAGTGGGCAAGGTAGTCAATCCGGTGCTGGCCGCGGGGCAGATCGAAGGCGGGGTGGCGCAGGGCATCGGCTACGCGCTCTATGAAAACGTTGTCTGGCAGGAAGGGCGGATGCTCAACAACCAGATGACTAACTACATCATGCCCACCTCGATGGATGTGCCGCGCATCCGGGTGTACTTCGAGGAGACGCCCTATGCCCACGGGCCCGCGGGCGCCAAGGGGCTGGGCGAGCTGCCGCTCGACGGCACCGCACCCGCGATTGCCAACGCGATCGGGAACGCCACAGGGATCAGCGTCGACCGGATTCCTGTGCTGCCGGAGCACCTGCTGGAGCTGCTCGAGGTGAGCTGTGCCTGACGCCGCGCGCAAAGTGGCCCTGAACTGCAAAGTGAATGGCCGCGAGCACACCCTGCGCGTCTATCCGATGACGCGATTGCTTGATGTGCTGCGCGAAGAGCTGCACCTGACCGGAACCAAGGAAGGTTGCGGCGAAGGCGAATGCGGCGCCTGCTCTGTCCTCCTCAACGGCCAGCTTGTTAATAGCTGCCTCGTGCCTGCGCTGCAAGCTCACCAGGCGGAGATCACCACCATCGAGGGCGTCGCCAGCGACGAGTGCTTACACGACATCCAGCAAGCTTTCATTGATGCCGGCGGCGCGCAGTGCGGCATCTGCACTCCGGGGATGATTGTGGCAGCGGTGAATCTGCTGGAGCGCGTGCCGCAGCCGAGTGAAGAACAGATTCGCGTCGGGCTGGCCGGCAACCTCTGCCGCTGCACCGGCTACACGAAGATCTTCGAGGCGGTGGTACGCGCCTGCCAGCGTCGCCGGGAGCAGGTTCGCGCATGAGGTCCTATCTGCCGGCCTACGAGCTGGTCGTGCCCGAAAACCTGGCCCAGGCGCTGGCTCTGATGGCGGGCGAGCCCGGCGCCTGGAAGCCGTTCGCCGGTGGTACCGACCTGATGGTGTTGCTGGAAGCCGGCAAACTTCTTCACAAGAAATTCTTCAGCATCTGGCACCTGAGCGAGCTGAAGGGCATCGAGGTCACGCGCGAGGCGGTTGTGCTCGGGGCACTGACCACCTACACCGAGGTCCTGAGCCATTCCGTCCTGCGCAACGAGTTCCCGCTTTTGTGCCAGGCCGCGCGCGAGACCGGCGGGGTGGCGACGCAGAACCGCGGCACGCTGGCCGGGAACATCGCCAACGCGTCGCCGGCCGCGGACTCGTCTCCGTCGCTGATGGTCTATGACGCCGAGCTCGAGCTGATTTCGGCTCGCGGCTCCCGGCGCGTTCTGTACCACGGCTTTCATTCCGGCTACAAGAAGATGGATCTGCGACCGGACGAGTTGATTCGCTGCATCCGGCTGCCTCGGGCCGAGCGGCCACGCGTTCAGTACCACCGCAAAGTGGGCACGCGGCGGGCCCAGGCGATTTCCAAGGTGGTCTTCGCTGGGGTGGCGGAAGTTGAGCGCGGAGTCATTCGGGACGTGCGCATCGCGCTTGGGAGCGTTGCGCCTACCGTCCTGCGCTGCGTTCAGACGGAAGCCGCGCTGCGAGGAAAGACAACCGGGGCGGAAACGCTCGAGCGGGCGCAGGCCGCCCTGGCTGCCGAGATTGCTCCCATTGATGACCTTCGCTCCACGATGCGCTACCGGCGACAGATTTCCCTGCGGCTGTTGGGTGAGTTTCTGCGCCGCGTTGCCGTGCAGCCGCCGGAATGACTCCAGCCCTCATCGTTCGCGGCCAGCGTGTGGTTACACCTGCGGGAGTCCAGCCTGCGGCCATTCATATTCAAGGCGGCAAGATCGCTGCTCTGGGTTCCTACAGCGAGGTTCCGTCCGGCGTTCCCGCCTTCGAGGCCGGCCGGTCGATTGTCATGCCGGGCCTGGTGGATACGCACGTGCACATCAACGAGCCGGGTCGCACCGAGTGGGAAGGCTTCGACACCGCGACGCGCGCCGCGGCAGCCGGCGGCGTCACCACACTGATTGAAATGCCGCTCAACAGTATTCCCGCCACAACCACGCGCGCGGCGCTGGAAACGAAGCCCGCAGCTGCGCAGGGTCAGTGCTGGGTGGACGTTGGCTTCTGGGGCGGCGTGGTCCCCGGAAACGCGGCTGAGTTGCGCCCACTGTTCGAAGCCGGGGCTTTCGGCTTCAAATGCTTTCTTGTTCCATCCGGCGTTGCCGAGTTTGAGCCGGTGGGGGAATCCGACTTGCGGCAAGCCCTGCCGCAGTTGGCGTCGCTGGGAGCCGTGCTGCTGTCGCATTGCGAGCTACCGCCATCCATCGAGAAGGCGACGGCAGAAGCAGAGAAGGCCGACCCGCGGAGGTATTCCACCTGGCTGGCATCGCGGCCGCGCGCAGCCGAGAATGAAGCCATCGCACTGTTGATTCAGCTCGGCCGCGAGTTTGGAACGCGCCTCCATATTGTTCACTTGTCGTCGTCCGACGCGCTGCCGCTGCTGCGCCAGGCGCGGCAGGATGGGCTGCCGATTACTGTTGAGACCTGCCACCACTATTTGACTTTCGCCGCAGAAGAAATCGCCGATGGCGCCACCGAGTTCAAGTGCGCTCCGCCGATTCGCGAGCAGGAGAACCAGGAGAAGCTATGGGCGGCGCTGGCCGAGGGGTTGATTGACTTCGTGGCCACCGACCACTCGCCCTGCCCGCCGGCGCTGAAGTGCGGCGAGACGGGAGATTTCCTGCGCGCCTGGGGTGGCATTGCCTCGTTGCAGCTCAGCCTGCCGGCGTTGTGGACGCCGGCGCGCGCGCGAAGCTTCAACGTGGAGAAACTGGCCGAGTGGCTCGGCTCCGGCCCGGCGCGGCTGGCGGGCCTGGATAAGCGCAAAGGAAAGATTGCGGTAGGGTATGATGCCGACCTCGTGGTGTGGGACCCGGAGGCGGCGTTCGAAGTGAAACCAGAAGAGCTCCATCATCGGCACAAGCTTACCCCGTATCGCGGGCGTACCTTGTACGGCAAGGTGGAAGCGACGTTCTTGCGCGGTCAGAAGATCTATGAGCGCGGGACGTTCTCCGACGGCCCGCGCGGGGCCGTCCTGAGGCGCGAGCCGTGAGCGACTTCACCGAGCTGGTTGACCTGGCCTCTGAGCGCGTGGGCGGCGTCGTGCTCGCCGCCAACGACGAGTTCTTCGCGCCTAAGGAAAACCTTCTCCTGGCGAGCAAGCCCGTCTTCATCGAAGACAAGTACACCGACCACGGCAAGTGGATGGATGGTTGGGAAACGCGACGCCGCCGCGAGCCCGGGCACGACTGGGTCATCATCCAACTGGGGCTGCCGGGGGCGCTCCGGGGCGTGGTGGTCGACACCAGCCATTTCAAGGGGAACTACCCGGCGCAGTGCTCTCTCGAAGCCTGCGCGGCGGAGCGGGGAGCCAAGCTGGAACAGCTTCAATCGGTGGGGTGGGTTGAGGTTCTTCCTCCGTCGGACTTGAAGGGCGACACGCAGAACCAGTTCGCCCTCCATAGCTCTCGCCGCTTCACCCACCTGCGGCTGAACATTTTCCCCGATGGCGGCGTCGCGCGCTTGCGCGTCTATGGCGAAGTGCTCCCGGACTGGAAGCAGCTTCTCTCTTCCGGGAAGGAGATTGACCTGATCGCGGTGGAGAACGGAGGCCTGGTGCGCGAGGCGAGCGACACGTTTTTCGGCCCGCGCCACAACCTCATCCTGCCCGGTCCGGCCCGGAATATGGGCGACGGCTGGGAAACCAAGCGGCGCCGCGGGCCCGGCTACGATTGGGCGGTCATCGAGCTGGGAACGGAAGGAGTGGTGCACCGAATTGAAGTCGACACTTCGCATTTCAAAGGCAACTTTCCGGAGAGTTGTTCGGTTGAGGGCTGCCGGGCTCCCGACGCGACACCCGACAGCCTGAAAAGCGCCGCCTGGCAGGAGCTATTGCCGCGCGCCAAGCTCCAAGCCGACACGCGCCACCGCTTTGAAAAAGAGCTGAAGCCCGTCGGCGCCGTTTCTCACCTGCGCCTCAACATTTTTCCTGATGGCGGTGTCGCGCGGCTGCGGGCCTTCGGGCAGGTGACGCCGGAGGGACGGCTGCGCGCCGGCCTCCGCCACTGGAACGCGCTGGCCGAACGGGAGGCGGAGGTGGCGCTGCTGGCCTGCTGCGGGTCAAAGAAATGGGCGGAGCAAGTGCTGAAGCAGCGGCCGTTCCGCTCGATTGATTCTCTCCGGCGCGCAGCCGATGAAGCCTGGTGGTCGCTGGGCGAGAAGGATTGGCTCGAAGCCTTTGGCGCGCACCCGAGAATCGGCGAGAAAAGCTGGGAGAAGCAGCCGACCGAGTCCCGCGAGTGGTCGGAGCACGAGCAGGCGGGCCTGCGCGGCGCCAGTGCCGCGGCGCTGGCCGAGTTGAGCGAAGCGAACCGCGCCTATGAGTCGCGCTTCGGGTACATTTTCATTGTGTGCGCCACGGGAAAAACGACGGAAGAGATGCTTGCGCTTCTCCGGCAACGCCTCCAGAATGAGCCGGACAAGGAACTGCGAGTGGCCGCCGAAGAGCAGCGGCGCATAATGCAGCTCCGATTGGAGAAGATGCTGCACTGATGAGCGGCATCACCACACATGTGCTGGACACGGCGCGCGGTCGCCCGGCGAGCGGCCTGGCGGTGATGCTCGAGTCGCAGTCCGGCGACGGCCGTTGGGCTGTGGTCGGGAAGGGAGCAACCGACACCGATGGCCGCGTCAAGCAGCTCTTGCCGGCCAACGCTTCCTTGCACCCCGGGCTCTATCGGCTGACCTTCGACACGCAGTCCTATTTCGTGGCGCAAGAGAGGGAAGCGTTCTACCCGCAGGTGACGGTCGTCTTCGAAGTCCGCGACCCGGCGCAGCACTACCACGTTCCTCTTCTGCTCAGCCCCTTTGGCTACTCGACCTATCGGGGCAGTTAGCCGCCGCATGGATTTCGACCTCAGTGAATGGCTGAACCTGATCGCGCGCTGGGTTCATGTGTTCGCGGGAATCCTCTGGATCGGCCAGACGTATTTCTTCACCTGGCTCGATCACAACCTCCATTCGGGCGAGGGAGATTCGGTCTGGATGGTGCACAGCGGCGGCTTCTACGTCGTCGGCAAGCGGACGACGCTGGGAGTATCTCCCGCCAGTGTGCGCTGGTTCCGCTGGGAGGCTGCGATCACCTGGCTCAGCGGGATGTTCCTGCTGGTGCTGGTCTACTACCTGGGCGGTGTGCTCGTTGATCGCGATGTGGCCGACATTTCCGTCGGCGCCGGGGCGGCCATCGGCGTGGCGGTGCTGGTGGTGGGCTGGCTCCTCTATGACTTCATCTGGCTATCCCCCCTCGCCCGAACGGAGGGAGCCGCGGTCGCGCTGTGCTTCGTGCTGTTGGCCGGCGCTGTCTATGGCCTGACGCACGTTTTCAGCGGTCGCGCGGCCTACATGCACGTGGGCGCGCTGCTCGGCACAGTGATGGCGGCCAATGTCTGGGTGCGCATCCTGCCGGCCCAGCGCCGGATGATTGCTGCGGTGGCGGAAGAGAAGGCGCCCGACCCGGCGCTCGCGGCCCGCGCCAAGCAGCGCTCCAAGCACAACACCTTCATGGTTGTCCCGGTGGTTTTCATCATGGTCAGCAACCATTTTCCGGTGGCCACCTACGGGCACGCGTACAACTGGGCCATTCTGCTGGCACTGATCCTGCTGGGATGGGGAGCGGCGCACCTGCTGCGCCGCGCCTGAAGCGGAAGTCAGTCCGAGCGCCGGGCCGCGAGAATCTTGG
>JAXIPK010000354.1:0-4704 GCA_045402975.1 Acidobacteriota bacterium | reverse complement strand
ATCAGGTCGACGGCGGGCACGCCCAGCGCGAGGAAGGGCGCGTGGTCGTCGTAGGCGGCTGTCTCACTATCAAGGAAGTGGGCGGCGTAGCCTTTGTCGCGCGCGGCCTGCCAGACCAGGTCGGTGAGCCAGGGAGTTGAGTTCTGCTCGCGACGCAGGGCCAGGCCGCGGTCGCCGATCATGTCCACGTTGATGAGGGCGCGCACGCGCCGCAAGACGCCTTGCTGTCGCCAGAGCGCAGCCTGCCAGCGGCTGCCGTAGACGCCGTCGCGCTCGCTCCACTGCTCGATGGCCTCTTCGCCGTCGAAAAACACGACCCAGACGCTCTTCTCCAGTGGGGCCTGGCGGCGCAAGGCGCGCGCCAGCTCCAAGAGTAGAGCGGCGGAGGAGCCGCCGTCGTTGGCGCCGACGAAACCGTCGAGCCACAGGGTGTCGTAGTGGCCGCTCACAACCAGAATGTCCTGTGAGCGGCCGGGAATTTTGCCGATGATGTTCTTCATCGCCAGGCGGCCGCGGGGCGTCTCGGCGTTGAAGTTCACTTCTTCCACTTCGACCTCTGCCTTGCGGAGCTCAGACAGAATGTACTCCTGGGCCTTGCGATGGCCTTCAGAGCCCGGGCGGCGGTCGCCGAAGCCAACCAGGGCCTGCACGTGCGCCATCGCTCGTTGCCCGCTGACCTTGGAGGAGGCGTCTTTGTCGGCGGCGTGGCAGGAGGCGGGCGCGAGCAAGCCGAACAGAACCAGGCTGAGAAGGGCGCGGCGCATCAGGCGCGAGCTTCCTCGGCGGGCCGGCGGGCGCGGCGACGCAACTGCACCACCCAGGAGACGCCGATGCCGACGATGTAGAGCAGCACCATCGGCACGGCAAAGACAAGCATGGTGAAGGCGTCGGTGGTGGGCGTGACGGCGGCGGAGATGACGGTGATGGCGATGACGGCGTGGCGGAAGTACTGCCAGAGAAACGCGGGCGTGACCAAGCCAATCCACGAAAGCAGGAAGATGAGCACCGGCAGCTCGAAGATAATCCCCATCCAGAGAACCATCGTCAGCCACAGGCTGAAATATTCGTTGACGCTGATGAGCGGCTCAAACATCTCCTTGCCGAAGGTGAGGAGGAAGTTGAGCGTCAGCGGCAGAACCACGCGGTGGGCAAAGTAGGCGCCGAGCATGAACAGGCCGGAGGACGAAATGACGAAAGGCAGCACGAAGTGCCGCTCGTGGCGATAGAGCCCGGGGGCGACGAAGAGCCAGAGCTGCCAAAAGATGACCGGAGCGGCCAGGAATATGCCGGCGTAGAGGCCGACCTGGAGGGCGAACTTCACCGGCACCAGCGGGCCGGTGAAGATGAGCTTCTCGTGCTCCAGCCCGGCGGCCGCAAAGGCCGCCTGCATGGGCGCGTTGATGAAATGGTAGATTTCCTGCCAGAAGTAAAGCCCCAGAATGAGGCAGAGGGCGACGGCAACCAGGCAGGTGACAAGCCGCTGGCGCAGCTCGGCCAGGTGCTCGAAGAAGCCCATGGCGGCGGGTTCGCTCTCAACCGCGGAAGGAACCGGGTCGTTGCCGGCGGGCATGGCGGCTCAGGACGACCGCGGCGTGGAGGAATCGGAGGGCGGCCGGGGCGCGATGGAGTTGCCTTCGAGGTCGGCGGCCCGTTCGAGGTCGCGCACTTCATCCTCGATGGTGGCCCGCAGGTCGGTGGAGGCGCGGCGGAACTCGGCCAGGCCGCGGCCCACCAGCCGGCCCAACTCGGGCAGCTTCTTCGGCCCGAAAAGCAGCAAGGCCAGAATGAAGATGACGAAGATTTCGGTGAAGCCCAGCGGGCCCATTGGGCACCTCGAATGAATCTTAGGGGCCGCGCGGGAACGGTGTCAAGCAACTGTGCAGCGTTCAAGAGTGCGAGTCCATATACTCCAATGGCAGGCTGCGTTTCGGGAGCGGCTCGAGAGCGGGAATTGGTACTATGTTCCTGACCACCTGGAAGCACGCGGATCACGAGCCGGCGTAACGGCGCCAAACCTTCCCGTTGAGGTCAGCTATGAATGACACGACCGACAGAGAAGTTAAGGACATTCTCAATCTGCAGGAGCGCATAAGTCGTAGGCTGGGCGAGTTGCAATTTGCCGACGAGGTATCTGAGGGGGCCATTGTTCATCACCTGGCAGAAGTGGTTGTTCTCGGGCGAAAGCTGGGCGGCAGCAGCTTGCAAGAGTTCCTCTCCCTTCCCACAGACCAAAGAGAGAAGCTAGCAGACTTGGCTGTTGACATTCAGACGGACTTGAACGAGATCAAAGAAGCGATTCTGGACATGGAACCAAGCCTCCTGAAGCTGGTCAACTTCCTCAATCCCTAGGAAACAAGTCATCTAGAAGCTGGGCTCTACACCGCCCGAGCCGGGCGTCCGGGACGTTGGCGGGCTCCAGCCTGCGTGCTATACTGATATCCGAAACGGTTTGTTGTGCGTCTAAAGGCTGAGGAGGCTCGGACAGAGGCATGGGCAAAGGTCAACGGGGTGCGTGGCTGGCGGTAGCGGTACTCATCCTTTCAGCGGTTCTGGGCGGCCTGTACGGACCTCGGGTGGAGGCGACGGCCGCCGGTGATGCGGCCCCCGATGTCTCCGTCCGCAAGTTCACCCGCGTCTACGCCATCGTGGAAGAGAACTACGCCGACCCGGTCGACCCCGACAAGGCCATCTACCAGGGCGCCATCCCGGGAATGCTCCGGACGCTGGACCCGCACTCCTCGTTTTTTGATGCCCGCTCGTTCCGCCTGCTGCGCGAGGACCAGAGCGGCCACTACTACGGGGTGGGAATGCAGGTGGCGCCCCGCGGCGACCAGACGATTGTGGTGGCGCCGTTCGTCGGCTCGCCGGCTTTCAAGGCCGGCCTGCGACCCGGCGACGTGATTTACCGCGTGGACGGTGTGCCCACGGCGGGCCTGAGCACTACGGAAGTGGCCGACATGCTCAAGGGTCCCAAGGGGACGGTGGTGCGGGTGGAAGTCCTGCGCGAAGGCCAGGAGGAGCCGCTCAAGTTTGCCATTACCCGCGATGAAATTCCGCGGCTGAGTGTCGAGTATTTCTTCGAGCTCAAGCCGGGCGTGGGCTACGTGAAGCTGGTGGGCTTCAACGAAACCACGCACGAAGAGATCGCCGATGCGGTCGAGCAGCTCGGGGGCGACAAGCTGCAAGGGTTGATCCTCGACCTGCGCGAGAACCCCGGCGGCCTGCTGACCGAAGGTGTGGCGGTGGCCGACATGTTCCTCGACAAGAACCAGCTGGTGGTCTCCCACAAGGGACGCAACCAGCGGCCGCGCAACTACTACGCCACGCGCGGCAGCCAGGGGCGCGAGTTCCCGCTGGTCATCCTCATCAACCGGTTTACGGCCAGCGCGGCGGAGATTGTCGCCGGGGCGATTCAGGACCACGACCGCGGGCTCATTGTGGGCGAAACCAGCTTCGGCAAGGGGCTGGTGCAGACGGTGGTGCCGCTAAGCGACAACACCGGCCTGGCGCTGACCACGGCGCGCTACTACACGCCCAGCGGGCGGCTGATCCAGCGCGACTACAGCAGCGTTTCGCTCTACAACTACTACTACGGGCAGAAGAACGGCAGCAACAACCACGAAGTTTTCTCCACCGACGGCGGGCGCACGGTCTACGGCGGCGGCGGGATTACGCCCGACTTTGAAACGCCCAGCCCCGAGCTCAACGCGTTCCAGCAGGAACTGATCCGCAAGGGAGTTTTCTATCCCTTCGACCCGGGCGTGGGCGACTTCGCCAAACGCTACCTGGCGCGGCACGGCGACGTGAAGCCGGACTTTGAGGTCGACGGCAACGTGATGGAGGAGTTCCGTAAGTTTCTGACGGAAAAGAATCTGCGCTACACGGAGCCCGACCTCCAGGACAACGCTGCCTGGATCAAGCTCAAGATCAAGAAGGAAACGTTTACGTCGGTGTTCGGGCGCGACGAAGGCGCGCGCATCGCCGTGCTGGCCGACCCGCAGGTGCAGCGCGGAGTCGAGCTGCTGCCGGAAGCGAAAGCGCTGCGCGAGAACGCCCGGCGCACCATCGCCGGCAAGTCGGAGTCGCGCCAGCCGCAGCCGCGCTAAGCGCAACCAGCTACTAACTAGCGAACCAACTGGTCCAGCCGGCGCGCGTCAAGACCAGCCTCGCGGTAGTACTTCCGACTCAGGTCGAGAAGAGTGAATCCATCCTCGTAGGCGGCAAAGCTACCATCCACTGCCTTGTCCAGATAGATTAGGCCGCCATCAACCACGAACAGCGTCACCATCGGCTCTGGTGAGTCCTCAGTGATAACCAGCGTATGAGCCTCGCCGGCGGGTTCATAGATGTACGTTCCGGGCTTTGCAACCCAGTCATGCTCCAGATACCGCCAGTGACCCCGCATCGTATAACCCTGAACGGTGCCAATGTGGTAGTGAGTTCCCACCCTGGAGCCGGGAAGACCTTTCAGAACGACGCTGAATCCTCCCGACGTGACGTTAAAGTAGCAGGGCTGGTACCAGACACCGTTCGCATAAGGAACCCAGAGACGGTCATCTTCTAGATCGGTGTTGGCAATGAAGTGTTCGCGGCTCCTTCGACTTGGATCGAGGCCATCGCTGAAACTCTTGAAGGAAGTGATCGGCATTATGTTCTCCTTACATCCCGATTGCTCGAGAAGGTTACAACAGTTGATTGAGCGGG
>JAXIPK010000370.1:0-3302 GCA_045402975.1 Acidobacteriota bacterium | reverse complement strand
CTGCCTTGCCTCACCCTCTGGCTTCGACTAGACTCCGAAGCCGGAGTTGCGGAGACGCCTTGGGCTTCGGTTGGCTCGACCTGGCCATCGTTATCGCTTATCTCGCTGGCGTCACCGCTCTCGGCGCCTACTTCCGCCGCCAGCGTGGCTTGCAGGATTATTTTCTCGGCGGCGGAGCCACGCCCTGGTGGGCGATTTCGCTTTCCATCGTCGCCACCGAGACCTCGACGCTCACCATCATCGGCACGCCGGCGCTGGCCTTTGGCGGCAACCTCGCTTTCCTTCAGTTGGTGCTGGGCTACATCCTGGCGCGGTTCATCATCAGCTTTCTGCTGCTGCCGCAGTATTTCTCCGGGCAGCTCTACACCGCCTACCAGTACATCGAGCGGCGCTTCGGCGGCACGACGCGGCGGCTGGCGGCGGGTCTTTTTCTGATCACCCGCGCCCTGGCCGACGGCGTGCGCATCTGGGCCATCGCCATCGTCGTTCAACTCCTGCTGCCGCGCGTTTTTCAGCTCCTGACCGGCGAAACACTCTCATTTGCCGAGCTCACCGCCGTCGTCGCGGTGATGCTGCTTACTTTCGTCTACACCTACCTGGGCGGGATGAAGGCCGTCATCTGGACCGACGTCGTCCAGTTCTTCATCTATGTCGTCGGCGGAGTGGCGGCGCTGCTCTGCCTGCTGGCGGAGATTCCCGGCGGCTGGAGCACCGTGACGTCGCAGCTCGGCGACAAGCTTTCGGTTTTCGATTTCACTTTCTCGCTGACCACGACCTACACTTTCTGGTCGGGCATCCTCGGCGGAACTTTCCTCACGCTGGCCAGCCACGGCACCGACCAACTGATGGTGCAGCGACTGCTGGCTGCGCCCAACCTGCGCGCCAGCCAGCGCGCGCTCATCGCCAGCGGCTTCATTGTCTTCGCCCAGTTCGTTATCTTCCTGCTCATCGGCGTTCTGCTCTACGCCTACTACCCGTTTGCCGGCAAACCGCTGCCGGCGTTTGCGCTTGAACACCCGGACCGCATCTTTCCGCTCTACATCGTTGAGCAGTTGCCCACCGGTGTGAGCGGCCTGCTCGTCGCCGGCGTGCTCGCCGCCGCCATGTCCACCTCCAGCGCAACGCTCAACTCGCTCGCCGCATCCACTGTAGTTGACTTCTACCAGCCGCTTTTCGGCGCCGGCGCCGACGAAGCCGCGCTGCTGCGTCGCTCGCGGTGGACGACGGTGGTTTGGGGGTTCATTTTGATTTTTCTCGCCATGCTGGCGCGAAGCTGGGGTCCGGTGCTCGAGGCCGGCCTGAAAATCGCCTCCGTCACCTACGGCGCGCTGCTGGGACTCTTCCTGCTTGGGCGACTGGTGCCGCGCGCCACACCTACAGGAGCTGCGGTCGGAATGGCCGCCGGGCTGGCGGCGATGCTCTACGTCGTCTTCGGCACCTCGCTGGCCTGGACGTGGTACGTGCTGCTCGGCACTCTGGTAACCTTTCTCACCGGCCTGCTGGTCAGTTTGTTCACGGCGCCGGCTGAGGCGAAGCGATGAAGCAACAACCCGAGCTCATCCGCGGCCTCGGTCCCATTGCTTCGGCCTCCATCGTTGTCGGCACCGTCATCGGCACCGGAATTTTTCTCGTGCCCTCCGACATTGCCCGCGAAGTGGATTCCGTCGGGCTGGTCTTCGCTGTCTGGATTGTCGGCGGGCTGCTTTCGCTCGCCGGCGCGCTCAGCTACGCCGAGCTGGGCGCGGCCATGCCCGAGGCCGGCGGCGAGTACGTCTTCCTCCGCCGCGCCTACGGGCCGCTGTGGGGCTTCCTTTACGGCTGGGAGCAGTTCGTCATCGGCAAGACGGGCTCGGTGGCCAGCATCGCCACCGGCTTCGCGGTTTTTCTCGGCTACTTTTTCGGGACGCTCTCGCAGCCGGCCGTGGAGCTGGGCGGCTGGACGCTCAACGGCGCGCAGCTTGTCTCGATGGCCGCCATCATCGGCCTCACCCTCATCAACTACCTCGGCATCATCGTCGGCGGCGCCGTGCAGACCGTGCTCACCATTCTCAAAGTCGTCATCATTCTCGGACTGGTGGTGCTGGGCTTTACCATCGGCAACGGCAGCTGGTCAAACTTCGCGCCGTTTTTTGACGCGCCCAAAGGCTCGGCCACCGTCGGCGCTTTCGGTGTGGCGCTGCTCTCCGCGTTCTGGGCCTACGACGGCTGGAACAACCTGACCATGGTGGGGAGCGAAATCAAGGATCCGCAGCGCAACATCCCGCGCTCGCTCATCTACGGTATGCTCGGTGTCGGCGCCATCTACATGCTGGCCAACGCCGTCTACTTCTACATCCTGCCGCTCGAGAGCGTGAAAGGCTCCGAGCGCGTGGCTCAGGACGCGGCGGTAGCTTTTCTCGGCGGCTGGGGCGGCGCCGCCATCACCGTGGGAGCGCTGATTTCGACATTCGCCACGCTCAACTCCGCCATCTTGAGCGGCGCCCGCGTGGCTTATGCGATGGCGCGCGACCGCCTGTTCTTCACGCACGTCGCCGACGTCCACCCCGTGCACCGCAGCCCGGCCAAAGCGCTGCTGCTGCAGTGCGCCTTCGCCTGCCTGCTGGTGCTTATCTTCGGCGGCTCCAAGGCTGCCTTCCAGCGGCTCTACACCTACACGCTCTTCGGGCTTTGGATTTTTTACACCATGGCGACCGCGGCGGTTTTTGTGCTGCGCAAGAAAGAGCCCGACCTGCCGCGCCCCTACAAGACGCTCGGCTATCCCTGGATTCCGGGGATTTTTGTGGTGATGGGGACCATCATCTGCCTGCACACGCTGGTGAGCAAGCCGCAGGAAGCCGGCCTCGGCCTCGTCTTCCTCGCCGCCGGGCTGCCCTTCTACTGGTTCTGGAACCGCCGCAGGCAGCCTCAGTCATAAAGCAGATACTTCGCGCGCAGCGCCTTGAACGCCTCCAGCTCCCACTCCTCCGCAATCTCGTCCGGCTCGTCGCCTTCCCGCAGCCGCTCGAGAGTTTCTTTCGAGCCCAGCAGGCGAATGCACTTCTCCAGCTGAAACTGCTCGCGGTGCAGCTTCCACAACGCGCTGAGCAGCTCCACGCCCAGCTGCCCGACGTCGAGCTTTTCCCGCTCCGTCACCTCCAGCCGCACGCCGCGGCAAATCTCGTTGGCGTGGACATCTTCAGTCGGCGCGAACTTCGTGGGGTGGAACCGCACGCCCGGGATGTGTCGCGCTTCGAGGTACGCCGCCAGCATGTCCCCGTCCACCCACGGCGCGCCGAAGAGCTCGGACGGCGACGCCGTTCGAG
>JAXIPK010000252.1:0-3849 GCA_045402975.1 Acidobacteriota bacterium | reverse complement strand
TTTCGCTTCCGGTCTCGCCGACCAGCAGCAGCCGGGACACGGGGGCCTTCAGCAGCAGCGACGTGACCGGCGGAGGCCCGCAATGCTTCCGGCCCGCCGACCTCCGGTCTCGGCCCGGAATCGGCCAACGGGAGGACGTGTACCTGCTCTGCGGCACCGATACTACGACCGGAGACAAGATTCTCCTGGTTGGGCCCTCCCCGTTCTCGCTCAACGACCCCTCGGCGACCTTTACCTTTTCGGGGCAATTCATCTTGACCGCGGGCGACGACCCGAGGGACATCGCCTTCTCGCCGGACGGCGACCTTGGGTTGGTGACGCTGGGCGGAACGACCAGCATCAAGCCGCTCACCAACGGAGCCTCGACTCCCCAGGCCGATGTGGCGCTGCCCAATGTGGTCGGCCCCGACGGAATTGCTCATGTGCCCAACCCCGGCAACCTGCGCATTGTCTCGGGCCCGGACGCTTCCGCCCAGGCTGGGAATCAGTTCTATGGCAGTGTCCGGGTGCTGGGCGGCGTGCGGCCGTTCACTTGGGTGGAGCCGACCGGAACCTTGTTCGACGCCAACGGCATTGGCCTGGGAAACTGCGCCGGCCTGAGGGTTGATTACGCGACCGGCATAATCATCGGCACGCCGACCGCCGGAGGCACCACCTGCGGACCCTTTAACCTCCGGGTAACGGACTCGACGCCGGGGGTGCCGCAAACCGTATTGTCGGGCGCGTTCACCATCCTCATCAACCCGTAGGGAAAAGCTCTCAACCTCGACCACAGAAGCCCCGGTCTCCGCGAGGGGATCGGGGCTTTCTTGTTTGACTAGAAGTGCAGGGTGAAGGTGCGGGTTTCGAGCAGGGTGGCGAGGTCGCTTTCGGGAATGGAGACGGCCATGCTGACGCGGTCTTCGGCGCGATCGATCTTGGAGTCGTTGAGGACGCGGGCCATGGTGGGGTTGGAAGTGCTGATGCGTTGGCGCTGAAAGTAGACCGCGGCTTCCAGCAGGGCGGCGAACCAGGAGGCGTCGGCGGCAGTGGCGCAGCGGGCGGTGACGGTGGAGTCGAGACTGCGGTTGAGGGTAATGCGCACGGTAGCGTTGCGGACGCGCTCGGCCATGGAGTCGACGCCCGGTAAGGTGGCGCCTTCGCCGAGGAACTGGAGAACGCCGAGCTTGGTGAACTGCCCGTTGAGCACCATCCAGATGGGGGTGCTGTTGTTGACCTCGGCAATCAAGGCGCGCACTTCCACGTTGTCGAGCAGGCTCGGGCCGCCCTTGGCGGCGCGGTCCAGCATGCCCTCCACCTGAGCGCGGGCTCCGAAGAGGCAATTGGCATTGTCGCGGAAAGCGAAAACGAACTCGACCCCGCGCTCGTTCTTGCCCAGAGAGAACATCTGCGCGCCGCGGTAGGCGCGGGTGCCGAGCTTGTTGCGGGCGGCGGCGCGCTGGGTTTCGGGGAGGTTGTAGACGCCCTCCGCCACGCCGACCATTTCGATGTGCTCGGTATCGTCGCCGACGATGGCGTAGCTCACCCGGTCGACGTTGCGGTCAAAGTCCACACCCAGATGGGCGGCCAACTGCTCGAGGTCCTGGAAGCGCTTGGGCAGAAGCTGGTCCTTCAGGCGGGCGAAGTGGGGCGAGCGCCGCGCGGTCTGCAAGTCAACGAAGATGACTTCGCCGGCCTGGGGCGGGTAGAGCGCCAGGACGGTGGTGGAGAGCGCCTGGGCCTGGGCCGGCGAGGGCGCGAGGGAACTCAGCACCCCGCCCAGAACAGCGAAGAGTATCCAACCGATCGTGCGCCGGGATTTCATTCCAGCCTCCCCTGGAGGATTCCTGCAACCAGAAACGACCGTAGCAGAAGGTCGGCGGAAGCGTCAAGCGAAGCGGCGCTGACGGTTTTCGGTTGGCAAGCGGCGGGGGTTTCAGGTAGAGTGCGTGTTTCGGAGCAATCCAAAAACCTGGCTCGATGACAACCCCGCAAGCGAGAAGCGTCGAAGAAGTACTGCAGGAACGAGCGCGGCTGGGCGCGGAGTTCGAGAAGTATCAGCGCCTGGTGACGGTGATGTTCACCGACATCGCCGGCTCGACCCGGTACTTCGACACCCACGGCGACCTGGAAGGAATGGCGATGGTCACCGACGTAATGAATTGCCTGCAGCCGCAGGTGACCCGGCACAAGGGCACGGTGGTCAAGACCATCGGCGACGCCATCATGGCCTATTTCGAGAACCCGGTGGAAGCGGTGCGCTGCTCGATCGAGATGCTGCGCGCCCTGATCGAGCTCAACAAGCGGCGGCCGAAAGACAAGGACGTGCACGTGCGCGTGGCGCTGAACCTGGGCGTGGGGCTGGTGAAGGACAACGACGTGTTCGGCGACGTGGTCAACGTCTGCTCGCGCATCGAGCACCAGACGGAAGCGAACCGCATCGGGGTCTCGCCCTCGGTGGTGGAGGCGGTCACCAAGGAAAAAGACATCAACGTGCGCAAGATCGGCGTGGTGGAGCTGCGCGGCAAGGCCGCTCAGATGGACCTCTACGAAGTCATCTGGCGCGAGGGCGAGAAGGCCAAGGAAGTCCAGCCCGCCAAGATGTCGGGCGAACAACTGGCGCTGGCCGCCGGCACGCAGCTGGGGCTGGCGGAAGACGTGCGCGCCGCCATCGCCGCCGCCCTCAAGGGCAAGGCGTCCACCACCAAGGTGGCGGCGGCGGAGCGCAAGTTCGCTCTGGTGCAGGTGATGCCCGACCGGTCGCTGGGGCAGCGCTTCCCGCTCACCGAAGCGTCCACCGTCATCGGGCGCGAGAAGGCGGCCATGATTTTCCCGGAAGACACGCTGATGTCTCGCCAGCACGCGGTGTTCAGCACGCTGGGCGGGGCGCTCTACGTCGAAGACCTGAACAGCGCCAACGGGGTTTTCGTCCGCATCCGGCGGCCGCTGGAAATCGAGCACGGCAGCATCATCCTGCTCGGCCGGCAGATGTTCCGCTTCCAGTTGAGCGGCCAGCCGCTGCCAGAGGCCAAGGGCGAACAAAAGAAGGTGGGGAAGAAAACCGGCAAACAGACCCTGGTGGCGAAGTTCGATCCCAAGGATGTGGTGGCGGCGGGCGGGCCGGCGCCTTCCGCCGGGACCGGCGAAACACCCCTGCAGGGCGAGCTGGTGCGGCTGGTGCGCGGCGGGGTGGAAGAAAAGCACTTCCCGCTCTATCGCGGTGAGAACTCCTTCGGGCGCACCACGGGCAACTACACCTTTCCCGACGACCCCTACCTTTCGCGGACGCACGCGCGGCTGATCCTGCACGCGCCGCGCTGCGTGCTGGAAGATTTGAACAGCACCAACGGAACGTTCGTGCGCATCCGGGAACGGCAGATTCTTGACGTGGACGACACGGTGCTCGTCGGCAGCCAGTTCCTGCGCGTGCTGGGCGAGCCCGCCTAAGGCATCGACGCCCGCGTTGACGTGCCTCCCCACGCCCCCTAAGATGCCAGGCCAGCCACCTCTCCTATGATTGGCGAAACAGTTTCCCACTACCGCATCGTCGAGAAGCTCGGCGGGGGCGGTATGGGCGTGGTCTACAAGGCGGAAGACACGCGGCTCGGCCGCCTCGTCGCGCTGAAGTTCCTTCCTGACGAGGTGTCCCGCGACGCGGAAGCAATGGGGCGCTTTGAACGCGAGGCCCGCGCCGCCTCCGCGCTCAACCACCCGAACATCTGCACCATCTACGACGTGGGCGAGCATGAAGGGCGGCAGTTCATCGTCATGGAACTGCTCGAAGGCCAGACTCTCAAACACCGCATCGGCGGACGGCCGCTCGAGCCTGCACAGATTGCTCAGTGGGGGAGCCAGATCGCCGACGCGCTC
>JAXIPK010000012.1:0-2534 GCA_045402975.1 Acidobacteriota bacterium | reverse complement strand
CCTCGAAGAAGTGCACAGCACCCTGCGTTCGGTGCGCGAGCAGATCGGGCGGGGGAAGGCCGCCGACGCCGATCGCCTGGCCGAACAGGCCGCCGCCGCGCTCGCCCAGGCGCGACAGTTGCTGGCCGTCAGCGACCTCGGCATCACGCCCTTCGCTCTGCGCAGCCACGCCGAGAAGCACACCCTGGGGCGCGAGCTCGAAGCCATCCTCATCCGCTACTTTCTCTCCAAGCGCCCCCACGCTGAAAACGACCGCGACAAGCTCGACTTCATTCTCACCGCCCACTTCCTCTCCCACTCCGACTTGCCGCCCGCCCAGCAGGCCGCCGAGCTCGAGCGCGCCTGCGCCGAGCTCACCGCCGGCCTGGACGTCGCCTCTCTGCGTCCCTCCGACGAAGTCATGCGGCATGAGCTCGAGTCCCTCATCGCGCGCGTGGACGACTTCCACAGCTTCGACCAGCTCGTCCAGGCCCGCATGATCGAGCGCGTACGCGCTCTCAAGACCAACCTCGGCGAGGCCTTCTATCATCCCCGCGTGCTTCCCACGCTCATCCGTTTCAATCTCGCTTTTCGCCAGCGCTTTGACAGCCTCTTCGACGGCCAGATTCGTGCCGCCCAGGAAACCGGCCGACAGAACCTGGAGAAGGCCTGGGAGCTGGTGCGCGAAATCGAGGCCGCCTATGAATCTCTTGCTTTCCCCGAAGGCGGCGAGCGCCTCGGCGGCCCTATTGTCCCGGAAGGGGGCGGCGAAGCCCCGCTGCGGTTCGGCCGCCCCATCACCACTCTGGCCGAGCGGCCTCCGCTCGACCACCTCATGCGCCCCGGCGAGTCCGGCCGCGAGCAGGACGGTGAGTTGCGCGGCATCGTCGGGCGCCTGGCCCGCTTTGTGGCCAAGCTGCCCCCGGAACAGGTGGCGGCGGAGAAAGTCGTTTTCCCCTTGCGCCACGCGCAGCTCGAGCTGGTGCGCTGGGAGCGCGAAGCCTTTCTGCCGGCCTCGGTCGCCGCCGCGCCCGGCAGCGTCGGCGACATTCAGTTGGCGCTGGGCTCGGTCGCCTGGATGGAGGAAGAGCTCGCCCAGTACAACGAGAACCGGCGCCAGCGCTACCTCTGGAAGCCGCACTTCGACGCCTTGAGCCACGCCGTCGCCCGCGCCGTCGAGGTGCTGCGCTCCGTCCGCGACCACATGCGCCCCGACGCCGCCGAAGAGGAAGCCGCCTGGTTCGGGCCGCTGCTCCACACCGCCGTGCGCGTCGGCATTTCCTTGAACCACGTCGCACCCGCGTTCGAAGACTCTCCCTGACCAGCCGCCGGCGTTGATGGCTCTCGCACTGGATTCCTCCGTTTCCGTTTTGGCCGGCATCGGTCCGGCGCGCGCCCGCCAACTGGCCGCCAAGGGCATCGCCACCGTCGAAGACCTCCTCTATCACCTGCCGTTCCGTTACGAAGACCGAACCCGGTTTCGCTCCATCGGCGACCTGAAGCCCGGCGAGGTGGCCTGCGTGCAGGCCGAGGTGATGACGGCGGGGCTGGTGCGGATGCGGCGGCAACGCGGCGGCATCTTTCATCTTGCGGTGGAGGACAAGACCGGCATCCTCTACGCCAAGTGGTTCCACAGCCCCTACCTGGAGCGCGTGTTCCATCCCGGCCAGCGCGTGGTGCTCTACGGCAAGGTCGAAGCCGACGCCAAACGCCCCGGCCAGCTCCAGATGATTCAGCCGCAGCACGAAGTCCTCTCCAGCGGCCGCGAAGACTCCACCGAGTCCGGCCGCAT
The DNA here is from genome assembly GCA_045402975.1 of Acidobacteriota bacterium. Classification (GTDB taxonomy): domain Bacteria; phylum Acidobacteriota; class Terriglobia; order Acidiferrales; family 2-02-FULL-67-57; genus JACPRL01. The sequence goes on along the minus strand of JAXIPK010000012.1, from coordinate 763 downwards.
TGTTCCCATCTATGAAGCCGCCGGCCCGGTCAGCTCGCGCGTGCTGCGGCGGATGGTCTTTGAAGCCTTGCAGCGGCTGGGCCCGCAGCTCCCCGACCCGCTGCCCGAATCGCTCCGGCTCGAGCACGGCTTCCCCGATCTCCGGCGCGCTCTGGCGGAGACCCACTTCCCGCCCAAGGATGTCAACCTCGAGCTCCTCGAAGCCTTTCGCACCGCGGCGCAGCAGCGGCTCATCTACGAGGAGTTCTTTTTTTTGCAGCTTGGTCTGGCGCTGCGCCGCCGCAACGCCCGCCGCCTGCCCGGCTTCGCTTTCCCGGTGAGCGACGCGGTGCGCGAGGCGGTGAAGAGGATCCTGCCTTTCCATCCCACCGCGGCGCAGAAGCGCGTCCTCAAGGAAATTGCCGACGACTTGCAGACGCCCACGCCCATGAACCGCCTGCTGCAGGGCGACGTCGGCTCGGGCAAGACCATCGTCGCCTTCGAGGCCGCGGTCATCGCCATGGAGAACGGCGCCCAGGTGGTGCTGATGGCGCCGACGGAAATTCTCGCCGTGCAGCATTACCTCTACGCCTGCCAGCGCTTCGCCCGCACGCCTTACCGCATCGGGCTGCTCATCAGTGCTCTGCCGGCGCGCGAGAAAAGGCAGACGCGCGAAGAGCTCTCGAGCGGCGACTTGAATCTCATCGTCGGCACCCATGCCCTGCTGGAGAAAGACGTTTCATTTGAGAAGCTCGGCCTGGTCATCATTGACGAGCAGCACCGC
>JAXIPK010000044.1:0-7787 GCA_045402975.1 Acidobacteriota bacterium | reverse complement strand
GCCGAATCTCGCCGCGCGCCTGCAAGCGCAGGCCAAGCCGGGCGAAATCGTGCTTGCCGACGACACGCGCAAGCTGCTCATTGTCCTGAGCGACGGCGAAGACAACACCAGCGTCGTCACCCGCCGCGAAGCTCTGGAGATGGCCCAGCGCCACGAAATCATCATCTTCACCGTCAGCACCAGCCCACCGCCCATCAAGTACAGCGGCCAGTCGCAGAATCTGCAGAACCCCTGCGAAGTCCTGGGCGGCAAGGGAGAAAAAGTGCTGGAGCAGTTCGCCGAATCCACCGGCGGGACACCCTACTGCCCGTTCGATACCATTGACGTGGGGCGCTCGTTCGAGCAGATCGTCAACGAGCTCCGCAACCAGTACGTGCTCGCCTACACTCCCTCCAACCGCGACCGCGACGGCCGCTACCGCCGCATCAACATTGACGCGCGCCGCGGCGGCCTCCGCGTCCACCACCGCCCCGGCTACTACGCCACGCCCCTCGGCGCCTCCGCCAGCAGCAGCCGCTGAGTCACACAAAGAGCCTTGCATCAACCGAGCTTGTGTAGGGCGGGGCCTTGCGTCCCGCCGTTTGACTTCGGCCGAGACGGCGCCAGGCAAGCTGGCGCCCTACATCAAGCGAGCCTGGGTAGGGCGGGAGCTTGTCTCCCGCCGAGTTGTTTGTTTCTTGCGGCTGCCTACTGACTGCTGGCGTAATACCCGCGCCGCGCCTGCACCCGCAGGCCGTCGCGTTTCAGCTTGACTTCCAGTTTGCGGTAGCGCCCGTCGCGCGCCGTGTTGGCGGGCGTGTAACCCAGGCTGTACTGGCTGCGCAGCTCGGCGGCAATCTGGTCGAACGCCTCCGGCAGGTCGGCAATCTTGCGCGGAAAAATGGCCCGCCCGCCGGTCTCGCGCGCCAGCTTCTTCAAGACCTCATCGCCGCGGTAGGGCCGCCCGAAGGCCATCTCATAGAGGCGCGGGTCGGCGATGCCGATGGCGTAGATCATGGTGTCGCTGCGCTGCGCGGCCTCCAGCGCCTCCTCTTCCTTCACGTCGCTGCCGAAGTCTTCGCCGTCGCTGATGAGGATGATGGCCTTGCGGCCCACTTCTGATCCCAGCTTTTCGCGCGCCGCCAGGTAGATGGCGTCGTAGAGGCGTGTGCCCACCGTACCCTTGCCGGGGAAAGGGCCCTGCACGCCGCGCGGCGGCCCGGCCGCGTTGATGCGCGCCCGCCGCAGCGCATTCTCGAGTCGTTCGGCATCCGCGGTGAAGTCCTGCAGCAGGTCAACGCTTAGGTCGAAGGTAATCAGCAGGCTCAGGTCGCTCGGCCTCAGTACCTGCCGCAGAAACTGCGTGGCGGAATCTTTTTCCACCGAGAGCACTTCTTCCTGGCTGCCGCTGGTGTCCACCAGCAGTGCCAGCGTCAGCGGCCGGTCGGTCTCGCGCGCGAAGTACTTCAACTCCTGCTTCTTCCCGTCTTCCAGCACTTCGAAATCCGTTTTCGCCAGGTCGGTCACCAGCGCCCCGCGCTTGTCCTTTACCGTGCAGTAGATGTTGACCACATTGACTTCCACCCGCAGCGTGCCGCCGGAGGTCGGCGGTTGCTGCCCGGTGGCCAGCAGGCTCCAGCCCAGGAGCAGCGCCGGCAAAGCGGCGGCGAGACTTCTCCGGCGTCCAGGTGCATTGAAGGCTTTCATCGTCAACAGTATAATCGCGACAGCGTTGGGAGCGCTGCTTCTCCCCTCAGCTTGGATGCACAAAGGCTTGGCGCCGATGACACAGCCGACAACTCGCAGGGCCGCATCCAAGAGAGTGCGCGCGCTTCCACCACCGATGAGAACCTCGGCTTCATCCCGGATGAGCCTGCTGGCCCTGCTGGTGTTCCTCGCCGCTGGCCTCGGCGCGCAGACGCCCGCGCCCAGCGATGCCGGCGAGGAAGTGCGCTACCGGCTGCGCACGTCCGTCGACTTGGTGCTGGTGCCGGTGACCGTCAAGGACTCGAGCGGCAACCTGGTCACCGACCTGCGGCGCGAAGACTTCGAAGTTCTGGAAGACGAAAAAGCCCAGCCCATCAAGTACTTCTCCGCCGACCCCTTTCCCCTCTCTGCCGTCATCCTGGTGGACGAGGTGCTGAGCGCGCCGGCGCAGAAATCGGTGCGCGAGTCCCTGCCGGTGCTGGCCGGCGCCTTCAGCCCGCAGGACGAGTTCGCGCTTTTCGCCTATGACGTCTACCCGCGACAGGTGCTCGACTTCTCGAGCGACCTCGACCAGCTCCGCCTGGCCTTCCCGCGCGTCCTGCGCAACTCGCCCCCGCCGCCGGTGGGCGTCAGCGGCGGGCCGCTTTCCTCCGGCCCGCGCATCAACTCCGTTCCCGTCAGCCCGGGCGTGCCCAACACTGTCCCTAAGGCCGGGCAGGCGGTGAAGTGCCTCAATGACGCGCTGTGGGCCGCCGGGATGGCCCTGCGCAACCGCGAGTCGGGCCGCCGCCGCGTGGTCTTTGTGGTCTCCGACGGCGACAACTCCCGCCTCAACGTCCACAAGTTCGAGGAAACCCGCGACCTGCTGCTGGCTGAGAACATCACCGTCTACTTTGTAGCGGTCGACAACGCCCGCTTCAAGGTGGGAACGCCGCCGCTCTCCTACTATGTATTCGCCACCGGCGGCGACCGCTTCTCGCCGCTCACCGAAGAGGGGTTGGCGAGCGCCTTGAGCCGCGTCACCGAGCAGGCCCGCTACCAATACACCCTGGTTTACACCGCCCGGGCCACCACCGGCGCCCGCGAGTACCGCAGAATTCAGGTGAAAGTCCGCCACCAGGGCGTCAAAGTGCTGGCGCGCGACGGGTATTTCGCCGGACTCCCCACGCAATAGAGAAACAATCTCTCCCGCGCCGCTCAAAAACTTTTTTTCGCGCTCCACTTTCCCCTTGACATCCCTCGCACGCGACCGTATACATCTTCGTGTTCGCTGCTGGCGCTGCGAACAAGTAAGCAAGGGGAAAGCAGGTAGGGCCTTCGGGCCAACGAACACCAGCGGGGGAGCCGCGCGGCTCCCCCGCAGTTTTTTGGCTACTCTTCCGCGCCGTTCTCTTCTTCGTCCGCCGCCGGCGCGGAAACCAGTTGCTCGAACTCAGGACAAATCAGCGGATAGGCGCACCGCCGGCAGGCAAAGGGAGGGTTGGGGGAAAACTCACCGGCGCGGACGGCACTGGCGACGTCGCGCACTCGCTGCAGCACCTTCGCCGCTTCCTTTTCATCCGGCGGGAAGCTGATGGGCTGATTGGCGGTCAGGTTGTACAGCGTCAGCCGCCGAGGCGTGTAGCCGAGATGCTTCTCCGCCGCCAGCGCATAGAGCGCGAGCTGCAGATCCTTCTTCACTTTTTCGGGTGACCGCGGCTCGCCGGTCTTGTACTCGACCACTTCCACCCCGACAGGGTCGGGGCCCTCCAGCTGGTTGATCTGATCAATGCGGCCCCTGAGCACCACATCGTCCTCCCACGGCCACTCGAAGGTCTTTTCCAGATCCAGCACCGTAGTTTCCCGCTCGGCGTGGTAGCGGTGGAACTCCTGGAGCTGCTGCCAGCCGGTGGCGCGGTATTGCTCCTTCTGGTAGGCGTCGGGAAACGGCCAGCCCGCCTGGCGCCACTGCTGCTCGTAGAGATGGCGCAATTCTTCCGGTGTCACGGCGCCGGCGTGCTGCCGGGCGCGGAAGTACTCCACCACGCTGCGGTGCATGATGAGGCCAAAGGCCATCGCCGGGTTCGTCCCCCCGCGCAATCCCCACACGTGCGCCAGCTTGTACTGCAGCGGGCAGGCCTCATAGGACTCGATGCCTGACTTGCTCAGCTTCACCGGCTCCTCGGGGTCGGTGGCGGGCAGCGCGTCGCCGGCCCAGGCGGCGATGCGCGAGTAAATCGCGCCCGACGAAGGGAAGAGTGTGGGCGCGCGCTTGGCGTTCGCCGGCAGCGCCGCCGCCGGCGGCGCCAACTGCTCGAGGTCGCGCGCCGCCCGCGGGTCGCGCAGAATGTCTTCGAGAAAAATGGAAGGCTTGCGGTTCGACGCGTAGGCGGAGAGCGTCAGCCGCCGGCGGGCGCGGGTGAGCGCCACGTAGCACAGCCGGCGCTCCTCCTGGATGTGGAAGTCGCCGGTGGGTGGCTTGGCCTCCTTCATCAGCTCGGGCGGGAACTCGAACTGCCGCCGGCGGTGAGAGACCGGAAAGTCGCGCGGGTTGAGGCGCAGCACGAAGACGGTGTCGAACTCGAGCCCCTTGGCGGTGTGCACGGTCATCAGCTGCACGGCGTCACGGTCAAGCGGCTCGTCGGGCAGCTCGATGGAGCCGCCGGCCTCATCGAAGTAGTCCAGGTATTCGAGCAGCTCCCCCAGGCGCTTGGTCTCGCTCTTGTCGGCCTCCCATTCGCGCAGGAATTTTTCGAACGCCTCGACGTAGGGCCGGTCGGGGTCGGCCGGCAGCAGCCGCACTTCGAGTTTCTCCAGCAGAAGCTCGAAGAATTCGGAGACCGGCAGCTCGGCGGCGCGCGCCCGCAGCTCGGCCAGCAGCTCGAGTAGCGGCCCGATGCGCGTCTGCTCGGTACGGATGGAGACGGAAAGCCCTTCCAGCACCTTCCCCAGAGGGAACTCATTGCGCACCTTGCCGATGAGCTCCAGCAACTGCTCCGCCGTCACCTGCCAGGCGGGAATGGCCAGCACGCGCGCCAGGCTGATGTTGTCGTGCGGTCGCGCGATGACTCGCAGATACGCCAGCAGGTCCCGCACCACTCCGCTGTAGGTCACCGAAAGCCCGCGGATGACGAACGGAATGCCGGCGCGCACCAGCGTCTTGACCAGTTGGTTGCGGTGGGCGTGGTTGCGGTAGAGCACGGCGCAGCCGGCGTAGCCTCCGGTGGCCTTGTGGTAGCGCTCGATCTCCTGCACCACGTAGGCGGCTTCGTGCGGGCCGTCGTCCACCTCCACCAGCCGCACCCGCTCGCCTTCGCCCTGGGTGGGGACGAGTTTCTTGTGCGGGTCGAAGCGTGCCGTGCCGTTCTGCGCAATCAGTTGCGTGGCGACGCGGAGCACGCGCGCCGTGGAGCGGTAGTTCTGCGTCAGCGTAATCCGCCGCGCCTGGGGGAAGAGGTCGCCGAACTTGTCGAAGCTGGCGTAGGAAGCGCCGCGGAAACGGTAGATGGCCTGGTCGTCATCGCCCACCGCCATCAGGTTGCGGTGCGGGCCGCTCAACAGCTCCAGCAGACGGATTTGAGCGATGTTGGCGTCCTGGAATTCGTCCACCAGGATGTAGCGGAACCGTTCCTGGTAGTGCGCGCGCAGGTCGGCGCGCTGTTCCAGCAGCCGCACTGCCGAGAGAAGAGAACCGCCGAAGGTCGTGCGCCGCGCCTCCGCCAGCAGGCGCTCGGCGGCGGCGTACGCCCGCGCCAGCTCCTGCTGCTTTCGCACCTCCTGCTCACGCTCAGCCCGCTCCGGCTCGGAAAGCAATCCCTTTTGCTCCTCGAAGGCGCGCGCCAGCCCGGCGACGTAGTCCACGTAGTCCTCGGGGCCCACCAGTTCATCCTGGCAACGGGAAAAGAACTCGGTGAAGTCCGAGAGGAAATGCCCCGGGGCGGAGAGCTTCTTGAAGAGGTCGAGCCCGAGCTGATCGAGGCGTTTGCGGAGGAAAACCCAGTAATCCACCTTGTCGAGGATGCGCAGGGCTTCGTCGTGCGTGCGCAGTAGCTTGTAGCAGAAGTCGTGGAAGGTGTGGACGCCGACGCGCTCGGCGCGCTTGTCGCCCAGCCGCCGGATGCGCGCCTGCATCTCCGCCGCGGCCTTGCGGGTGTAGGTGACCGCCAGGATGTTCTCGCCGTCAAGCTCAGGAATGGTGCGCAGCAGGTGGAGCACCCGCTCGACGATCACCCGCGTCTTGCCCGTCCCTGCCCCCGCCACCACCAGCAGCGGGCCGTGCAGGTGCTCGACCGCATCGCGCTGCGCGGCGTTCAGATGGGCGGTGGGCGTGGCCGCTGCCGGGTTCGAGCTCATGCGGATGATCGAGCCCATCTTAGCCGACTCCCCACCCGCTGCCAATCGCCGCCGGCCGCCTTCCTTGACCCTGCTTGCGGCCCAAACCTATAATCGTTAGGTAAAGGAGCCAGCCATGAAACAGCCCGTCATCTTGAGCGCCGTCCGAACGGCCATCGGAAAATTCCAGGGGAGCTTGACGCCGTTTTCCGCCCCCGAGCTGGGCGCCAAAGTGGTCGCCGAAGCAGTCAAGCGCGCCGGCGTCGCGCCCGAGCAGGTGGACGAAATCATCATGGGCAACGTGGTCACTGCCGGCGTAGGCCAGAACCCGGCGCGGCAGGCCGGACTCAAAGGCGGCCTGCGCCCGCAAGTTGCCGCCATGACCATCAACAAAGTCTGCGGCTCGGGCTTGAAGGCGGTGGCGCTTGCGGCGCAGGGCATCATCACCGGTGACGGCGAAGTGAAAGTCGCCGGCGGAATGGAATCCATGACCAACTGTCCCTACTTGCTCCCCCAAGCACGCGCCGGTTACCGGCTCGGCCACGCGCAACTCATCGACTCCATGATTCAGGACGGCCTCTGGGACGCCTTCGACAACATCCACATGGGCCTGACCGCCGAGCTGGTGGCGGAGAAGTACAAAATCAGCCGCGAAGAGACCGACCGCTTCTCGGTCGGGAGCCACCAGAAAGCGGTGAAGGCGATGAAGGAGTGCCGCTTCGAAGCGCAAATCGTCCCGGTCGAAATCCCGCAGAAGAAGGGCGACCCGATCGTCTTCAAGAAGGACGAAAGCCCGCGCGAAGACAGCTCGCTGGAGAAGCTGGCGACGCTCAAGCCGGTTTTCAAGAAAGATGGCATCGTCACCGCCGGCAACGCTCCCGGCACCAACGACGGCGCCGCCGCGCTCGTCGTCACCTCGGAAGAATGGGCGAAGAAGAACGGCAAGACGCCGCTGGCGCGCATCCTGGGCCACGCGGTGAGCGGGGTCGAGCCCAAGTGGGTGATGATGGCGCCGGTGGACGCGGTCAAGATGCTGATGAAGAAAGTCGGCTGGAAGCTCGAAGACGTCGAGCTCATCGAATTGAACGAAGCGTTCGCCGTGCAGGCGCTGGCGGTGATCCGCGAGCTGGGGCTCGACCCGGCGCGCGTCAACGTCAATGGCGGCGCCGTGGCGCTCGGCCATCCCATCGGCGCCAGCGGCGCCCGCATCCTGGTGACGCTGCTCTACGAGATGGCGGCCCGCAACGCCAAGCGCGGCGTGGCGGCGCTGTGTCTCGGCGGCGGCAACGCCGTGGCGCTGGCGGTCGAGCGGTAATCGGCTTTGACGTCGTGGATAGTGCTGGGTCTGGCGCTGGTGGGTGCGGCGCTTTCGACCTACTTCACCCTGGCGTACTACGGTTGGATTGAGGCGCATGCCCTGCCGGCGGCTTTTTGCCGGCGCGAGGAGCGCAGTTGCCTGACGGTTTTGCAGACGCCGTATGCCCGGCTGTTCGGCGTGCCCAATTCGCTTCTGGGCTTGCTGCTGTATCTCGCGGTCATCGCGCTCGTCGCGCTGGCCCTGATGGGAACGCCGCCGCCGTGGCTGTATTGGGGCGTCCTGGCCGGAGCCGCGTTTTCGGTGCTGCTGGCGCCCTACCTGATTTGGGCGTTGGTGGCCCGGCTGCGGACCTGGTGCCGGCTTTGACTGCTTGGCCACGTCGTGAACGTGGCACTCTTGATTCTGCTCTGGCAGATGCGATAGAAGGCACACAATGAAGCCCGGAGAATCCACGGTTCGCGTCTGGGTGGGC
>JAXIPK010000114.1:0-2917 GCA_045402975.1 Acidobacteriota bacterium | reverse complement strand
TTCTCAAGAACGTTTTTCTGAAAGGCTCGCCGCCGGCGCTGCTGGTCGAGCACCTGGCGGCGCTGGTGATTTTCACCGCCATCATCATGGGACTGGCCACGCGCGCCTTCCACAAGCGGCTGGCATAGGCGACCTGCGATGTGGCGACGCCTCCAACAAATGCTCATCAAGGAGATCATCCAGGTGGTGCGCGATGGGCGCACCCGCTTCGTGCTGGTGGTGCCGCCGCTCATCCAGATGATGGTCTTCGGCTACGCCGCCACCTACGAAGTCCATCATGTGCCGATGGCAGTGCTCGACCTCGACCACAGCCAGGAGAGCCGCGAGCTCGTCTCCCGCTTCACCTCCAGCCCCTATTTCGAGGTGCGCGGCCATCTGGCCGACCATCGCGAGCTGCGCAGCCAGATTGACACCGACCAGGTGGTGCTGGCGGTGCACATCCATCCCGGCTTCGCGCAGAAGCTGCGCAAGGGCGAGACGGCGCCGCTGCAGGTGGTGGTGGACGCCACCAACTCCAACACCGCGCTGATTGCCATGGGCTACGTCAACCAGATTGCCCAGCGCTTCGCGCAGGATTACCAGAGCGACCGGCTGGAGCGCGTGGCGCCGCAACTGACGGGGCTCGCTCCGCAGATCGTGCTCGAGAAGCGCCCGTGGTACAACGAAGACATCAAGAGCCAGTGGTTTTTCGTCCCCGGCGTCATCGCCACGCTTATCCTCATCATGGTGGGCGTGCTGACGGCGTTCGCCATCGTGCGCGAGCGCGAGATCGGCACGCTGGAACAAATCATGGTGACGCCCATCCGCCCGGCGGAATTCATTCTGGGCAAAACCATTCCTTTTTTCCTCATCGGGTTGTTGGACACGGCCCTGATCGCGGTGGTGGGGACGCTCTGGTTCAAGATTCCTTTTCGCGGCGACTTTCTCGTGCTGCTGCTGGGCGCGGTGCTCTACATCCTTTGCATCCTGGCGGTGGGCTTGTTCATCTCCACGATTTCGCGCACGCAGCAGCAGGCCATGGTTTCCGCTTTCCTGTTCAACATGCCGGCCATCACTTTTTCCGGCTTCGGATTTCCCATTCGCAACATGCCGGAGTGGCTGCAGTGGCTGACGTACCTCGACCCATTGCGTTACTTCTTGATCGTGATTCGCAGTGTCTACTTGAAAGGCACCGGGCTCGACATCCTCTGGCCGCAGATGGCCGCCATGGCCGCGCTGGCGGCGGGGTTGATGGCCATCAGCATCTTCCGCTTCCACAAGTCCCTCGACTAACTACACGAACCGAAACAAACCGGCGGGACACAAGGTCCCGCCCTACATCATGTCAGCTTGTGTAGGGCGGCAGCTTGACTGCCGCCGTTCCTTCTTCGCGGCTAGGGACAATTGCCACCCGCTGGGGTAGAATCCGCGCACCAGCGCGATGCGCGGCTTCTGGAGTCTCATCGTCACTCAGTTTCAGGGCGCGTTCAGCGACCTGACCTATCGCACCCTTCTGCTCTTTCTCATCGTCGGCCTGGAGCGCAGCCCCGAGCAGCAGAAGTTTCTCGTCTTCCTCGTCGGCCTGGTGTTTTCGCTGCCCTTCGTTCTGTTCTCGATGACCGGCGGGTGGCTGGCCGACCGCTTCAGCAAGCGCTCCGTGACCATCGGCACAAAAGTGATGGAAGTGGCAGTGATGGTGCTGGCGCTCGCGGCGCTGACGCGCGGCCACTGGCCGCTGGCCATCACCGCTCTGTTCCTGATGGCGACGCAAAGCGCGCTGTTCGGCCCGTCGAAGTACGGGTTGCTGCCGGAGCTGCTGCCGGAGAAGCGGCTCTCGTGGGGCAACGGCGTAATCGAGCTGGCCACGTTTCTCGCCATCATCAGTGGGACTGTGGCAGGCGGCATACTCGCGGAGAACTTGCGTGGCGAGCAGCACTGGTCGGGCGTGCTTCTGGTGGCGCTGGCCTTTGTCGGCTTGCTGACCAGCCTGGGAATCGCCCGTGTACCCGCAGCGGCGCCAGCCAAGCGCTTCCGCGCCAACTTCCTCGCCGACCTCCTCGGCCAGGTGCGGCTGATTCGCGCCGACTACGTGCTCTTCCTTGCTGTGCTCGGCAACACCTACTTCTGGTTTCTCGGCTCGCTGCTGCAATTCAACACCATCTTCTACGGCACCGAAGTGCTGGGGCTGAGCGAATCGCGCACCGGCTACCTGATGGGCGCGCTGGCGATCGGCATCGGGCTGGGCAGCCTGGCGGCGGGATATCTCTCCGGCAACAAGATTGAGTACGGCCTGGTCCCACTGGGCGCGTTGGGCATTAGCGTCTTCGCCGTACTGCTGGGGCGCGCCGAGCTGAGCTTCGCGGCCGCGGGCGCCGACCTGGCGGGCTTGGGATTCTTCGCCGGGTTCTTCATCGTCCCGGTCAACGCCTTGATTCAGCACCGGCCGGCGCCGGAGCAGAAGGGCAGCATCATTGCCGCCGCCAACCTGCTGTCGTTTGTCGGCGTGGGCCTAGCTTCAGCCATCTACTGGCTGCTGACGGCCAAGTTGCACCTTGCCCCGCAGCCCGTGTTCCTCACCAGCGCTGCGGTAACGCTGGCGGCGACCGCCTACGCGCTCTGGCTGCTGCCCGATTCGCTGCTGCGGCTGGTGCTGTGGCTGGCGACGCACACGTTCTACCGCCTGCGCGTCGAAGGCCGCGACAACATCCCCGAGCGCGGCGGCGCGCTTTTCGTCGTCAACCACGTGTCGTTGATCGATGCGTTCTTCGTCGGCGCCTCCACCGACCGCATCATCCGCTTCTTGATGGACAAGGACTACTACGAGCGGCCCTACATCCGTCCCTGGGCGCGCCTGCTGAAGATCATTCCCGTCTCTTCCACTCAGCGCCCGCGCGAGCTGCTGCGCTCGCTGCGTGAGGCCACCGAAGCCATCAAGGCC
>JAXIPK010000332.1:0-12226 GCA_045402975.1 Acidobacteriota bacterium | reverse complement strand
GGGTCATCTCTACACCCGGGATTCGGCGGCGGCCAATTTCTTCCGCGAGCTCGCGCAAGCGACGGAAGTAGGGGCGAACGCGCTCGTTCGGCTCAAGGAATGGAGGGATGGTCATCAGACCCTGAACTGCGAGATTGGGCAGCGCCGCGGCCTGCTCCACCAGCGCCGCGACTTGGCTGGGATCGACTCCGTGCTTGCTGGGCTCGTCGCCAAGATGAACCTGGACGAGCACGGGAATCTTGCTGCTACCGGCGGCGTTGAGCTTCTGGGCGAGGTTGATTGAATCGAGCGAATCAAAGCAGTCGAAGAGCTCGCTGGCGCGGGCGGCCTTGTTGGACTGTAAGTGCCCTAGCATGTGCCAGATAGCGGAGGGGAGCACAAGGTGCCGGCGCTTCTCTTCGAATTCCTGGACGCGGTTTTCGCCGAGGTGCCACAGGCCGATGCGGTAGGCCTCGGCGATTCGCTCGACGGGAACTTGCTTGGTGACGGCGACGATTGTGACTTCGTCGGTCCGGCCGGCCCGGCGCAACGCCGCCACAATTCGTTCCTGAACCCCCGCGATGCTCTCCGAGATGGACAACGCGCCGCGCTCTTGCATCCGCGAATTGTAGCATCCTGTGTTATAGTTGACACGATTCGGACGTCATCACCAAATCCAGCGACCTTCTATGGCACGGCGGTCCACGCGCGGTCTCTTCCTAACCTTCGAAGGTATTGACGGCTGCGGCAAAAGCACGCAGCTCAACCTGCTGTCCGACTATCTGGGCCGGCTGGCACTTCCTTACCTGGTGACGCGCGAGCCGGGCGGCACGGAGCTGGGCGAGCAAATCCGCAAGACCCTGCTGCGGCGTTCCAGCGCCGGGATGGACGCGCGCAACGAAGTGCTGCTGTATTTCGCGTCACGAGCACAGAACGTGGCGCAGGTGATTCGCCCGGCGTTGGCCGACGGCCGGATTGTGTTGTGCGATCGCTTCACCGACGCCTCCCTGGCCTTCCAGGGCTATGGGCGCGGGCTCGACCTGCGCTTCATTCGCCGCTTGCACGAATTCGCCTGCCAGGACGTGAACCCCGACCTGACGTTTGTGGTGGACATCAACCCGGAAACCAGCGTCGCCCGGGCGCGGGCGCGGAACGTGTCGTCGAAGCGGGACGAAGGCCGGTTCGAAGAGGAGGCGCTCTCCTTCCACCGGCGGGTGAGGCGTGGCTACCGGGCACTGGCCCGGCAGGAACCGCGCCGCGTGAAGCTGATCCCCGGCGAGCAAAGCATCGAAGGGATTCACCAGAAGATTGTCGCGCTGGCGCGGCCGCTGCTGGCGCGGATGCGCCGCGAGGGTCGCCGATGACCTTCAAGGATCTTGTCGGCAACGCACGGGCGGTGGAGTCGCTGCGCCGCCTGCTTTCCGCGGAGCGACTCCCGCAGGCCCTGCTGCTGGCCGGACCACGCGGCGTGGGCAAGTTCACGCTGGCGACGCTGGTGGCGCGGGCGTCGAACTGCCAGAAGAGGCCGGGCGATATCTGCGGGAGCTGCGTCAACTGCCGGGCAACGGCCGCGCTGGAGAATCTCCCCGCTCTGGTAGAAGCGGCGCGACGCGAACGTGGCAGCGCCAACCCGGAAGACGTGCCGCTCATCCTTCGCCCGCACGCGTGCGTGACGGTTCTGGTGCCCGACACCGACTACATCCGCGTTTCGCAGATGCGCTACGTGGTGCGTGAGGCGTACGCAATGCCGACCGGCGGGCGCCGCAACTTTTTCATCTTCGACCAGGCTGAGCGCCTGCGCCACGACTACGCCGACATCCTGCTCAAGGTGCTGGAGGAGCCTCCTGCGCAGACGACACTCATCTTGGTGACGGATGCGCCCTTCGAGCTGCGGCCGACAATTCGCTCGCGGTGTGTTCCGGTGTGGTTTGCGCCTCTGGAGCGGAAGGAAATCACGTCTTATCTCGCAGAGCACCGTCCCGAGGTCAAGAAGGCGGACCGCGAGCTCGCAGCGGCGGTTGCCGCCGGCAGTCTAGGCACGTCGCTTACGCTGGATATCGCCCGCTACCGCGAGTTGCGCGGCCATGCAATGAAGGTTGTGCGCTCCGCTCTCAGCTCCGACGCGCCTGCGCAGCCGCTTTTCGAGGCCACGGCGGCGCTAGCCGGCAAATCCAGGCGCGACGAAGAGCGCGACGCCGAAGGAGAGGGCCGAAAAGGATTTGAATTTTCCCTTGACATCCTATACAGTCTTCTGACAGATATTGTTTATCTGAAGGTTGACGCCCCCGATGCTGAACTCCGTCATCCGGATCTTGGCGCGGAACTTCGCATCCTGGGCCAGGAAGCAAGCTGGCCGGGACTAAGCGCGGCTGTTGCGAAACTCGACGCCATCTGGGGCCGGCAGCGGCGGAACATCAACCGACAACTGGCGCTCGATGCCTGGGCGGTTGCGGCAACAATTCCAGTGTCGAGCCGGTGAAACGCAACGGGTCGTAGCTGCATCCTAAGCTCTAGGACAGGAGGGAATCTGACCTGCCCGGGAATCTCCCTTCGGGGAAGAACGTCTTTATGAGGTGACGCCGTGAACCGCAGACTTATCCGCCCCAGCCTGGCCGAAGTAAAAGAACAGTTAGTGACACCGACGCCGCGCCGCAAACCGGTGCCGCCGGAGCAGACGCACGCGGAGAGCTACTACTACGTCAAGCAAATGCAGGCGCGTACGCCTGTGGTGGTGGTGCTGACGGATGGCGAGCTGATCCGCGGGACAGTCGAGTGGTACGACCGCGACTGCATCAAGATAACCCGCAGCGGCGTGCCCAACCTACTGCTCTACAAGTCGGCCATCAAGTATATTTACAAGGACGAGTCCGCCAACGGCGGCAACGGCCAGCCGCACGAGCCCGAGCTGGCGCACGTGCGGCCGGACGAAGACGAAGAGTAGGGCGGCCGGGTCCAAGGTTTGGTTGTTTCCGACCCGTGTTGGCAGGTTCCCTCCCTGCTCCATCTAAACGGGTACATCTCTCGTTGAACTAATGACAGCACGTCACGCCTGCGTTTGCGCCGCCGTTGCTGTGCTGTTCGGCCTTCCAGCGCTTCCCGCCCAGACCTCCAGCCCCCAGGGGATGGTGCTTGTCTCCTACAGCGGTGCCCAGACAGTAGCGCTGATCCGCGCCGCCGGCGGCGAACTGGTGGCGCTGCTGCCCAGCGGCAAAGGCCCGCACGAAATCACGGTGTCTCCTGATGGCGCGCTCGCCTATGTCGCCATTACCGGGACCGGCCCGGGTGGCGAGCCCGGCAACACCATCACGGTAATTGATCTGAAGCGGCGCACTGCTAAGCGCGAATTCGTGCTCACCAAATGCCGCCAGCCGCACGACACTCGGCTGTCCCGCGACGGCTCGCTGCTATGGGTCGCCTGTGCACCGGGGCAGGCGGTGCTCGAGCTGAATGCGCGCACCGGTGAGCTGCTCCGTGAGATGAAAACCAATCTCGATGGTGGCTGGTTCGTGGAAGCCACGCACGACAACCACAGGCTGTACGTGCCGCATCTGGAAGGCAAGGCGCTGAGCGTGATCGACCTCCATACGGGTGCTGCCCGTGCCGTTTATTCCGGCAGCACGCAGTTTGGCATCGCGATTTCACCGAATGGGCGCACGGTGTGGGTTTCGGATAGCGACCAGCACAAGCTCACCATCGTGGACACGAGCTCGGACCAGTTGCAGGGCACTGTGAATCTCGGCGCGCCACAGGAAGGCCAGTCCGGCTTTGCCCGCCTGCGCTTCACGCCCAACGGCCGCTCTGTTGCCGTTGTGCGCGGCACCAGCTTTATCATTATTGACGCGCGCGGCCGTACCATCGAGTGGACCCTGAGCCTTCCGCACCCTGGCAAAGTGCTTGCCGTCAGCGGAGACAGCCGGCACGCCTTTGTCACACATCCTGACCAAGACGCTTTCTCGGTAATTGACCTCACTGCCCGCAAAGTCATAGCCACCTATGCCGTCGGCCAGCAGCCGGACGGCATCGCCTGGATACCATTCGCTAGTAGGCGGTGAAGCCGCCGTCGAGCGGCAGCAGGGCGCCGGTCATCCAACTGGAGTCGTCGCTCGCCAGGAATACCGCCAGTCTTCCTACGTCCTCCGGCTTCCCTACCCTTCCCAGAGGAATCCCGGCAATGCGGCGAGCGAGCTCGCTCGTCGGGTCGGCGGCTTGCGCCAGGGCGCCCTGCGAGAGCGGCGTGTCCACCAACCCCGGGCAGATGCAGTTGACGCGGATGTTTTCCGCGGCATGGTCGAGCGCCATGGCCTTGGTGAGCTGCGCCAGCGCGCCCTTGCTGGCCGAGTAGGCCGCGCGGCGCTTCATTCCCACCAGAGAAAGAATCGAGCCGATGTGGATGATGGAGCCGCCGCCGGACTTGCGCAGGGCCGGCAGCGCCGCCTTCGAAACAAGGAAAGGCCCCTTGACGTTGGTGGCCAACAAGTGGTCGAGCTCGACCTCGCTGGTTTCCTCGACGGAACCGGCCATCCAACCGCCGGCGTTGTTGACGACAATGTGCAGGCCGCCGAATTCTTCCACCGCTCGGCGCACCAGCGCTTCGACTTCAGTCGTCTGCGTGACATCGCAGGGGTGAATTCGCGCCCGCCCCTTGCGGGAACGTATCGCTTCCGCCGTTTTCTCCAGAGGCTGGCGCCGGCGTCCGGCCAGAACGACTGCCGCGCCCTCGCTTGCCAGAGCCTCCGCGCAGGCGCGCCCGATGCCGGTACCCGCGCCGGTGACAATTGCCACCTTGTTCTTGAGTTTCATCCTGGCTATTTGCCGGCTCCGGCGGCGAGGACTTTCTCGTAGAAGCTGACGTAGCGGGGCACGACCAGGGTGGAGCAGAAGCGCGCCTGGGCTTTGGCGCGGGCGGCGCGGCCCAGCGCGCGAGCGCGCGGCGGGTCGCGGAGCAGCTCGATGGCGGCACGCGCCATGGCGTCCACGTCGCGGGCCGGCAGGAGAAAACCGTCTTTGCCGTCGTCAATCACTTCCCGCATGCCGCCGACATCGCTGGCAATGACGGGCACTTCGCAGGCCATGGCCTCGAGAGCCGCGAGGCCGAAGGATTCCAGATCGCTGGGCAGCAGGAACAGATCGCAGACGCCCAGCTTTTCATACACGGCGTCCTGCTTGCCAAGAAACTGAACGGAGTCGCTGATGCCCTTCTCCCGCACCAGGTATTCGGCGTTGCTGCGCTCGGGGCCGTCGCCGATGAGCAGCAGGCGGGCCGGCAGCGCAGCCCGGATGCGGGCGAAAACCTCGATGACGTCCGGGATGCGCTTGACGGGGCGAAAGTTCGACAAGTGCGCGATCAGCAACTCGCCGTCGGGTGCGTACTGCCGCCGCTGCTCCGGCGACTCCAGGCGGTGGTAGCGGTCGCAGTTCACGAAGTTGGGGATGACTTCAATCGGCTTCTTCACTTTGAATTCCCGTCGCGTGACATCCAGCAGGTTCTGTGAAACCGCCGTTACGCCATCCGACTGCTCAATGGCAAAACGGGTGATGGGCAGAAACGAGCGGTCCTGACCCACCAGCGTGATGTCGGTCCCGTGCAGGGTGGTGACGAAAGGCAGATGCCGCGGGGCCAGCATGGCCTGGGCCAGGTAGGCGCTCACCGAGTGCGGGATGGCGTAATGGACGTGGAGCAAATCCAGCTCGTAATGCTCGGCCACCTCAACCATCTTGGTAGCGAGAGCCAGGTCGTAGGGCGGGTAGTCGAAGAGTGGGTAGTTCATCACCTCGACTTCGTGGTAGCAGATGCGCCTGGCCAACTCCGGCTGGTGGTTCAGCTCGATGAGGCGGATGGGTGGGGCGTAGGTGACGAAGTGAATCTCGTGGCCACGCGCCGCGAGTTCCATCCCCAGCTCGGTGGCCACCACGCCGCTGCCGCCGTAGGTTGGGTAGCAAGTGATGCCGATTCGCATTCTCGTCCACCCTATCAGATGCCCAATTGGGCTACAAGTTGACCGCTTCAGCGGTCACCCTGCCTGTCCTGAGCGAAGCCGAAGGGAGCGAAGCCTTCCGCAGGCAGGCGAAGTCGAAGGGTCGCGGCCCTCTACCTTGGTTCCTTTGCCGTCTAGGCTACTGGTTTGAGCCGCCCTAAGGGGGGGAACGGGAACCAGACCGAATGCGCTATGCGTGTACAACGCGTTGCAACGCATGCCAGGGCCTATCCCTGACGGGGTCACGCCCCGAAAAGTGACCGCGCCAGCGGTCACCCTGAGCGGAGCCCCGACGCCGGTCGGGGCGAAGTCGAAGGGCCTCCTTGGACCGTTCCTTCAAGCGCCGAAGAGCTCAGGGATTTCAATCCGGATCGATGTTCCGCGGCCCTGCTCGCTTTCAATCTTCAGCACGTGGTCTTCACCATAGAGCACTGTAAGGCGCTCCTTAACGTTGCTGATGCCGATGCCGCTCGAATAGATCTCCGGGATGCGCTCGGTGGGAATACCCATACCATTGTCTTCGAGGTCAATCACCACTCGGCCGTTGGCGCGCGAAGTGCGCAGGCGGATTTCGCCGCCCTCCAGGCGCGGTGCCAGGCCGTGGCGGATGGAGTTCTCAATGATGGGCTGGAGCAGCATACTGGGCACCATGGCGTCGAGCGTGCTTTCCTCCACGTCCTTTTCGAAGCGGAGCTTCTCGGGGCCGAAGCGCCGCATCTCAATGTCGAGATAGTCGTCGATAAAAGTCAGCTCGTCGCGCAGCGGGACGAAGTTCTCGTGCTTGCGCAGCAGCCGGCGGAGAATGCTGGAAAGCTTCACCAGCAGCTCGCGCGCCCCTTCCGGGTCGAAGCGGGTCAGCGAGCCGATGGTGTTCAGGGTGTTGAACAGGAAGTGCGGGTTGATCTGGCTGGCCAGGGCCTGCATCCGCGCCGCCAGCAGCGACGCCTCCTGCTCCTGTAGCTTCAGCCGGATGCGCGAGCTGTTCCAGATCATCACCGACAGCGCCACGCCGGAGATGGTTCCTAGAATGGGCAACAGCCGCGGCCAGCCTGGTTGCGTGTGCACGTAGTAGAGCGCGCCGGGAAAGTTGCCGCCGAGAAAGATGCGCAGCGACTCCAGCCCGATGCACAGCAGCAAGGGCAGCAGTTGCCAGGTCGGCTTCCCGCGCAGCAGTTGCAGCAGCCAGCGCGGGACGCTCAACGGGGCCGAGGGCCCGAAGCTCCAGATGTGCTCCTTGTTGGCCGTCACTTCGCGCAACAGCCCGCCGGCGGCGCCGCACAGCGTGGCGAAGGGAAGCGAAAGCAGCTCATGGTTGAAGAACGACGGCAACGCCGCCAGCACGCCCACCATCATCCCAGCCATGCGCCCGTAGACCAGCCCGGCCACCAACGCTCCCTCCAGGCTGACGTCGGTGGCCTGGTAGCGCAGCAGCACGCGCGTCAGCACGCCGACGCTGACCAGCGGCCCGTAAAACAGCACGAAGCGCAAGCGCTCGTCGAGGTGGCGCTCTTCATGCAGCAGCGAGCGCTGGAAGAGCGTCGAGCGCGTCATCACCGCCGCCATCGCCGACACCACGCCCACTCGGAACAGCAGCGTGAAGACCACATCCCGCAATGGAAGTTCGGTTCCCATGTGCCTGTGGAGTTACGGTAGCCCAGCCGTTGCCGGTTGTAAAGCGAGCTGACGGCGAGCCGCTGCGGTACAATGGGGTATGCGCGGACGACCCGCCAGTGACGAAGCGGCTCCCTACTACTTCAACTACATCAACCAAGTAGTCGGCGACGACATTCTGAGTGTTCTCGAAGACCAGCTGCGGGAGACACTGCCGTTGCTCGGCGGCATCTCCGAGGAGAAGTCGCTGCACCGCTACGCACCCGACAAATGGAGCATCCGGGAGACGCTCAGCCACGTCACCGACGTGGAGCGACTCTCCGTCTACCGCGCCCTGTGGTTTGCGCGCGGGTTTGAGACTCCCCTGCCCAGTTTCGACCAGCACGTCGGCGTCGCGGGCGCGGTGGCGGACAGAATCCCCTGGGCGGCGCACGTGGAGGAGTTCGAGCGCACGCGCCTCTCCACCGTCTCTTTCTTCAAACACCTCCCCGCCGAGGCCTGGCCGCGCCGGGGCATCGCCAGCGACAACCCTTTCACGGTTCGGGCGCTGGCCTACATGATCGCCGGCCACCTCACGCACCACGTCAACATCCTCCGCGAGCGCTACCTCGCAAGTTAGCCCCCTCTCCCGAGCCCGGCCTGCCCTGAGCCTGCCGAACGGGTGGCACCCGCCACCGGGGAAACAGCTATAATGACTACGTGAAACGAAAGCGCTCGACATCCAGCTCCCTTCGCAAGGCGGCGGAAGCCCGCCTGCCGACGCGTTTCGGAACCTTCCGCATAGTGGGATTTGAAAGCAAACGCCGCGAATGGGTGGTGGCGCTGATCAAGGGCAACCTGCGGCGCCAGGCGGCGCCGCTGGTACGCATTCACTCCCAGTGCCTGACCGGCGACGTCTTCTGCTCCGAGCGCTGCGACTGCCGCGCCCAGCTCGAGCTCGCTCTCAAGCGCATCAGCCGCGAGGGCGTCGGAGTTCTGCTCTACGAGCCGCAGGAAGGCCGCGGCATCGGCCTCATCAACAAGCTGCGCGCCTATGAGTGGCAGGACCGCGGCCTCGACACCGTGGAAGCCAACCGCCGCCTGGGCTTTCCCGCCGACCGGCGCAGTTATGAAATCGCCGGCGCGGCGCTGCGTGCGCTTGGGATTCGCCGCGTCCGCCTGCTTTCCAACAATCCCGACAAGGTCGCCTCACTCGAGCTCGATGGCATCACCGTGGTCGCTCGCGTCCCGTGCCAGCCTCCCACCGCGCGCACCAATCGCGCTTACCTGCGCACCAAACGGGAGAAACTCGGACACCTGCTGACGGTCTGAAGAGTCCTATCCGCCGCCGACGAAGGTAACAATCTCGAGCTGGTCGCCGGCCGCCACGCGCACCTTTTCCCACTCTTCGCGACTGACGATTAGGCGGTTGCGCTCGATCGCCACCCGCTCTTCGCCCAGCTTCAAGTGCTGCAGCAGCTCTCGCAGCGTCAGGTTCTCGGGAACCTGGCGCGGCTCGCCGTTGATGGTGGTCTCGATCAACTCTCCGCCTTGGGCCGCGGGCGCAGGCTGTACTTCACCTCATCCTGCCCCTCGGCCGCGGTTGCTTGAATCATCAGCTCCGCTCCCGCCGGCCCCAGGCGCGGCAGGACAAACTGGAGCGTAACCCGTCCTTCGCCGTCGGTAGTGCCCTCGAATTGATGCGGCTCGGAGGCGCCGGCGTTTACCCGCACACGAATCTTGGCGCCGGCCACCGGGTGCCGCTCTTTGCGGCGCGTTACCGCCAGCTCCAGCACCGCCGTGGTCCCCTGCAGGAAGGTCGAGGGGTTCATCAGCCGGATGGCCACGCCGCCGGCCTGCGATTTCGCCGCCAGCTCCTTCATTTCCTGAATCTGACCGGCACGGACTTCATCGAGGAGCTGCTGGTGTTGCTGTTCCAGCATCGAGCGCAGCTCGGATTCGCTGAAATCCGGCGACGCCAGGAACTCCTTGTAGCTGGTGGCGCGCTTCGCCAGCACGCGGCCTTTGTGGTAGATGATGGTGTCGAGCACCGGATTGCCCGCGCCGCGGTCTTCGGTCTGGACGTGGAACACCAGGCTGCCCACTTTGACGTCCGTGTTGAACCCGAAGATGGGCATTGCCCCGCTCGTCCCCCGACTGCCCCGACGCCCGCCCGGCGCGGCAACTTGACATCCCCGCGCCTCAACCCTATAGTTCCAACTTCAACTTCTTCTGGCGGGCGCTTCTGATTATAGCATCGCCGTCCCGCACAGTAATGCGATGAGCGAGAGCTACCTCGGAAGCTACGCGCCTATCCTGCTGCATCTAATTCTGGCCGCCGCTATTTCCGGCGCCATCATCCTGCTTTCCTGGCTGGTCGGCCAGCGCAAGCCCAACCCCAACAAAATGGGCACCTACGAGTGCGGCATCCTGCCCACCGGCGACGCCCGCGAGCCGGTTAACGTCAAGTTCTACCTCGTCGCCATGCTCTTCATCCTCTTCGACGTCGAAGCCGTCTTCCTCTTCCCTTGGGCCGTCATCTACCGCACCCTGGGCTGGTACGGCTTCATCGAGATGTTCCTCTACATGGTGATTCTGCTCGCCGGCTACGTCTACCTCTGGAAGAAGGGCGCCTTCGACTGGAGCCGGTCCTGACGATGCCTCCTGCCCTCCCTCCCGAGCTGGCTGAGCGCCCTGCGGTGCGCAAGGTCCAGTCTTTTGCTCCCGACGCGCTTCTCGCCGCCGCCGATTTCCGCGGCCAGCTTGCTCTGACCATCGCCCCCGCCCGCCTGCGCGACATCTGCGAGTTCCTGCGCCGCGACCCTGAGCTGCAATTCGATCAGCTCGTGGACGTGACGGCAGTGGACCACTACCCCGTCGAGCCACGCTTTGAAGTCGTCTATCATTTCCGCTCGCTTCAACTCAAGCACCGCCTGCGCCTCAAGGCGCCTCTGCCCGGCGACCACCCGCGCATCGAGTCGCTCATCGGCCTCTGGCCCGGCGCCGACATGCTGGAACGCGAAGTGTTCGACCTCTTTGGCGTTCACTTCGACGGCCATCCCAATCTTCGCCGCCTGCTGATGCCTGACGATTGGGAAGGCCACCCGCTCCGCAAAGATTATCCGGTGGAGGGCTACCGCTGATGGCCGAGCCCATCACCCCGCCGCCGCTCTCCGCCGACACGATGGTCTTGAACGTCGGCCCGCAGCATCCCTCCACCCACGGCGTCCTGCGGCTGATTCTCGAGCTGGACGGCGAGACCATCCTCCGCGCCACGCCCGACGTCGGCTTCCTTCACACCGGCATCGAGAAGAACGCCGAGAAGCTTTTCTACTCCCAGGTCATCCCGCTTACCGACCGCATCGACTACCTCGCGCCGCTCTCCAACAACCTGGTCTATTGCCTCGCGGTCGAAAAGCTGCTCGGCCTCGAACCTCCGCCCCGCGCCCAGTGGCTGCGCGTGCTGCTCACTGAGCTCACCCGCCTCAACAACCACCTCGTCTGGCTCGGCACCACCGCGCTCGAAATCGGCGCCATGACCGTTTTTCTCTACTGCTTCCGCGAGCGCGAAGAAATCCTCAACCTCTTCGAGATGTGCTCCGGCCAGCGCATGATGGCCAGCTACTTCCGCATCGGCGGCCTGGCGCTCGACCCGCCGCTCGATTTCTATTCCCGCGTCGACAAGCTGCTGAAGATTCTCCCCGGGCGCTTCGACGAATACGAAGCCCTGCTGACGGAAAACAGGATCTGGCTCGCCCGCACACAGGGCGTCGGCGTTATGACGGTTCAGGATGCGCTCGACTACTGCGTCACCGGGCCCAACCTCCGCGCCTGCGGCGCTGCCAGCGACCTCCGCAAGGACGAGCCCTACTCCAGCTACGAGAAGTTTGACTTCGTCGTCCCCATTCGCCCCGAGGGCGACACCTACGCCCGCTACCTCGTCCGCATTGAAGAGATGCGCCAGAGCGTCCGCATCGCCCGCCAGGCTCTCGACGGCTTGCCCGAAGGGCCCACTCGCGCCGACGCCCCCGGCATCGTCCTGCCCGAACGCGAAAAGATGAAAGCGGAGATGGAAGCGCTCATCTACCACTTCAAGATTGTCACCGACGGCTTTGCCGCGCCGCCCGGCGAAGTCTACGTCGGCATCGAATCGCCCAAAGGCGAAGTCGGCTGCTACCTGGTCAGCGACGGCGGCCCGCGCCCCTGGCGCATGCGCTGGCGGCCGCCCTCGCTCATCAACGTCCAGCTTCTCGCCAAACTCCTCCCCGGCCATCTCATCGCCGACGCCATCGCCATCACCGCCAGTGTGGACTTCGTGCTCGGCGAGGTGGACCGATGAGCCTCCAGCTCTCTCCCCAGCTCCAGCGCCGCTTCCAGCAGCTCAAGCAGCGCTACCCGGTGCTGCGCTCGGCGCTCATCCCCATGCTGCTCTTCGCCCAGGACGAGCTGGGCTACATCTCCGATGACTTGATTGACTACCTCGCCAAAGAGCTCAACCTCCGCCGCGTTCAGGTGGACGAGACCATCGGGTATTACTCCATGCTCCGCCGCCAGCCCGCCGGCAAGTATCACTTGCAGGTTTGCACCAACATCGCCTGCCAGATGCGCGGCGGCAAGGATGTGCTCGACAGCGTCCGCCGCCGTTGCGGCGTGCCCGCTAGAACGCCCACCAGCGACGGCGT
>JAXIPK010000147.1:0-2460 GCA_045402975.1 Acidobacteriota bacterium | reverse complement strand
GCGCGACCCGGGTGACAACCTTCTGGCGCTGGCCTACCGGTGCGTCTACGCCGTGGTGGGGAGTTACCTTGCGGCGCGCCTCGCGCCCCGCAACCCGATGCGCCACGCCGTGGTCCTGGGATTGATCGGGCTTATCGTCGGCACGGCCGGTGCGGTGGCCACAATCCCGATGGACCTCGGCCCGGCGTGGTATCCCATCGCGCTGGCAGTCACCGCGTTGCCGTGCGGTTGGCTCGGCGGCTTCCTGCACGGCCGGAGGGAGGCTCACTCATGAAAAAGACGGCTCCAGCGAAGAATGTGAACGCCTACCTGGCGGCGCTGCCCAAAGACCAACGCGCGGCCCTGCAGAAACTACGCAAGATAATCAAGGCCGCCGCGCCTCGGGCCGTCGAGGTCATCAGCTACCGCATGCCGATCTACAAACACTGCGGGATGCTGGTGGGCTTCGCGGCGTTCAAGAACCACTGCAGTCTCTTCGTCATGAGTCTCGCCGTCGCCGAGGCGCACCGGCGCGAGCTCAAGCCTTATGGCAACGCCAAGGGAACCATCCACTTCACGCCCGCCAAGTCGCTGCCCGCAGCGCTGGTGCGGAAGCTGGTCGGGGCGCGCATCGTCGAGAACGAATCCCGGTCGAAGAAAAGAAAGGAGAAGAACTATGGTCGCAAGAGAAAGTAGTCCCGTTGCCAGCGCCGTCGAGCGCGAGCTCGTCCTAACCCGAACCTTCGACGCGCCCCGCCGGCTCGTCTTTCAGGCGTGGACTGATCCCAAGCTCCTAGCGCAGTGGTGGGGCCCGCACGGGTTCACCAACCCGGTCTGCGAGCTGGACGTGCGGCCCGGCGGCGCCATCCGCATCGACATGCGCGGACCGGATGGAAACGTGTATCCGATGACGGGCGTCTTCCACGAGATCGTTGAGCCGGAAAAGCTCGTCTTCACCTCCGCCGTGCCTGACGGAGAGGGCGGTCTTCACTTTGAGGTGCTGCACACCGTGACCTTCGCCGAGCACGGCGGCAAGACGACGCTCACCCTGCAGGCGAAGGTCCTCCGGTCGAGCACCGGGGGCTACCGGATGCTCGAAGGGATGGAACGGGGCTGGACGCAAAGCTTGGAGCGCCTCGAGAATCATCTGGCCAAGCCCACCGAGGCGCTCGCCGCTCGCGAGATCGTGATGTCGCGCCTCTTCGACGCGCCGCGCGAGCTTGTCTTTGATGCCTGGACCAAGGCCGAGCATCTCGCCCAGTGGTGGGGCCCGAGAGGCTTTTCGCTCACCACACACGAGATCGACGTTCGGCCGGGCGGCGTCTGGCGGTTCACGATGCACGGGCCCGATGGCGTGGACTACCGGAACCGGATCGTCTTTCTCGAAATCGTCAAACCGGAGCGCCTGAGCTACAAACACGACCCGGAAAAGGGAACTGAGCCGGTGAATTTCCAGGTATCGGTTACTTTCTTCGAGATGGGCGGCCAGAGCGGCGTCACCGTGCGGATGCTCTTCCCGTCGGCCGCGGCGCGCGAACACGTGGTCAAGAAGTACGGCGCCGATGAAGGCTTGAAGCAAACGCTGGAGCGGCTGGCGGAGCACCTGACCCGACGATAGCGATCAGCGCTTGAGCCGGAGGGCTGACGAAACGGAGAGTTGGCGTCATGAATCCTTTGCAGGAGGCAAGGAGTCCAAGTTCACAGCAGTCATCCAAACCAAAAGGAGAAAGAACGATGGAAACGAAACCCACCCACGAGCAAGCACAACTTCATTTGCAGGTCTATGATTTGCGTCGCGAGCCCCGGTTGCGCCAGGCCCGCGATTGGTTCTTCAAGAACTATCACGCGGACACTCTCGAGGACGCCATGCGCCTCGCGGCCCCCGGAACCGAAGAGGGCGCGTTTGTGGGCATGGTGCTCAGCTATTGGGAGCAAACCTGCGCGCTGCTCAACTACGGCCTTCTTCACGAAGACCTTTTCTTTGAGACCAGCGGCGAGTTCTTCGGAGTCTGGGAGTTGGTCAAGCCCGTTGTTCCGCAGGCTCGCCAGCGCTTCGTGATGAAGCACCACCTTGCCAACCTGGAAAAAGCCGCGCAGCGGTACGAAGCCTGGGCGGAGCGCCGGTCGCCCGGTCACGTCGCCGCCATGCGGCAATTCATGCAGCAGTTGCGCCCCCAACTGGAGGCGGCAGCGAAAGCCTGATCCGCACTCAAGATCGCTGGCCCGGCCGACACCTTCTCACGCGCCGGTCGGGCCCGCGGTCGACCTATGAGAGAATGGAAAAGCAGGAATGAGCGAAGAGAAAATACTCACCAAACACCCGTTGGGTAAGAGCGGGAGGAGTGTCGACAAGAAGAAGTACGAAACCCTCAAGCAAGCCATTCTGTCGGCGTTGCATGGGAAAGAGCTTACCCACACGGAGTTGTTTCAGCAACTCACCAAGAAGCTGAAGAGCAAGTTTCCGGGAAACGTAAGCTGGTA
>JAXIPK010000142.1:0-9050 GCA_045402975.1 Acidobacteriota bacterium | reverse complement strand
CTGGGCGCTGGACAGCATCAAGGACGGCGTAAGCTGCCACGATTCGCTGCGCAAGTACGAGAATGAGGTCCGCGGCGTACGGTATGACCGCGAGTATGGGCGCGACTATCGCGGCCTGAGCGGCGATACTAGTGACGCGATCGCCGTCACCTACGAAGAACTGGCCAGCGCGTGCACCGATCACGATCCTCACGCCGCCGCCCGCCAGCAGGCCGCCTTCTTCCTGGAAGGCTTGCGGGTCGAGCGCTAAGACGAGCTAGTGCTCGCCGGCCGATCAGGTCAAAGCGCGGCCTGGGCTACAAGGCTCGGAGGAACGCTACCAGGTCGCGCTTTTCCTGCTCGGTCAGTTGCGTGCCCAGGACCAGGTTGAAAAACTCAACCGTGTCGTCCAGGGTCAGCAGCCGATCGTCGTGCAGGTACGGCGGAGAATCCTTGATTCCCCGCAGCGGGAAAGTCTTGATGGGCCCATCGGCGCTGGCCATCATTCCATTAATCATCCGCGGCTTGTAGAACCGCTCCACCCGCAGATTGTGCATGCTGTTGTCGGTGTAGTAGGGCGCTTGGTGGCACGTGCCGCACTGCGCCTTGCCGAAAAAGAGCGCCTGCCCGCGCATCTCGGCCTCGTTGGCCTTCTTGGGATCGAGCTTCCCGTCAATGCCCAGCTTGGGCGCCGGCGGGAAATCCAGCAACTCCTGGAACTCCGCCATGAAGTGAACCTGGCTGCCGCGCTCCAGGATGTTGACTCCTTTTCTTTGGGCGGCCACCGGATCGCCGTCGAAGTAGGCGGCGCGCTGCTCGAACTCGGTGAAGTCTTCGACGCTTTTCATCACGCGCTGGGAGCCGAACATTCGCTGGATGTTTACGCCGCGCAGTGTGGGCGTATCAATGCGGTGGCGGAACTCCTGCGGCCGGGTGTCTCCCGCCAGGTGGGTTGAGGCGTTGGTGTGGCCGTTGACGTGGCATTCAAAGCAGGCCACTCCCTGGCTGGGTGCCACCGAGCGCCGTTCGTCGGTGGCGTTGAACTGCTGCTGCGGGAACGGCGTCAGCAGCAACCGCAGCCCTTCGAGCTGCTTGGGATTGAGAATGCCGCTAAATAGCTCGTTGAAGTTGGCGAGCGTTACGTGCTGGCCCTTGGTCACGTCGCCCAGGTCAGGCCGCGTGGTCAGGTAAATCGGCGGCGGGAACTCCGGCAGAAAAGTGTCGGGGAGGTCGAAGTCGAGGTCAAAGCGCGAGATGTCGCGTCCCTCGTTCTTCTTGATGGAATCAATCTGAAACTGCGGGAACACCATGCCGCCTTCCGGATGGTTCGGGTGCGGCAGCGGGTAAAAGCCCTTCGGGAACAGGTCCTTCTCCTTGATTTCCTCGGGGCTCATGGCCGCCAGCTTTTCCCAGGTCATCCCCGCCGGCAGCTTGGCGCGAACGCCTTCCTGGACTGCCTTGCCGCGCGACATGGTGACGCCGGCAGCCGGCCGGTTGCTCAAGTCGTAGCGCTCGTTGAGGAGCGCCATGTGCCGCTTCATGATTTCAGGTTTGGCGGCGGACATGCGGGCCATGACGGCCGCAAAGGTCTCCTTGGCTTCTTGTCCACCGGCAGTGCCAAGGGCAATGAGCGCCGAAGCCAACACCAAGGCGAGCAAAAACGGGCGAGAGGATGGATTCTTAGACATGACTGTACCTCCTGGAAATGCTCGGGGGCTCCCGAAACTTTAGAATTAATCTATTCTAAGATTTTGTCAAGGATTTTCTTGCGGCGACTACTGCAGCTCGGTGCCTTTGGTCTCCGGCAGCAGGCAGGCCAGCAGCGCCGCCACCAGGAACGCCGCCGAGGTCAGCCAGAAAGCGACGCTCAGGCCGTAGCTCTGCGCCAGCGCTCCGATGGCGAACGGCGCCAGCGCGCTCACCCCGCGGCCGAAGTTGTAGCTGGCTCCCATCACCGAGCCGCGGATCTCGGTCGGGAGCATCTCACTGGCAATCGCCCCGAAGCCGCTGAAGTAGCCGGTGCCGAAAAACGCCACCAGCGGCCCCACCAGCAGCAGCGCCACCGGCGAAGTCAGCGAAGCGAATACGGGCACCAGCACCGCCGCCACCAGCAGATAGGCAATGTAGGTGCGCAGCCGTCCGAACGCATCGGCGCCGTAGCCGAACAGCGTGTACCCGAACCACTTGCCCACGCCCATCACCACCAGCCACAGCGTCGTCTGTGTGACGGTGAGTCCGCGGCCGCCCTCGGCCGGGTCGAGCGCCAGAAACGGCGGGATCCAGAAGAAGAGTCCCCAGTAGCCGATCATCGCCGCGGTGTTCATCAGCGTGGCGATGATGATCTTGCCGCGCAGGCCCGGTTCCCACACACGGGCCAAAGGAACCTTTGCCGTGCGCTCGGCGCTCTGGCGATGGTGCAGCCAGATTTCCGACTCTGGAACGCGGCGTCGCACCCAGAACACCGCCAGCGCCGGCAGCACCCCGGCGAAGAAGACTGCGCGCCATGCCGGCAGCTCCAGCCCGAGGACATGCAGCGTGCCGAGCCCGAGCAGCGCTCCGGCTACCAGCGCCGCCAGTCCCTCGCCAATGGCCCAACTCGACTGCATCAGCGCCAGCGCTTTGCCGCGATGCTCGGCCCGCCAGCTCTCCGCCACCAGCGTTGCGCCCGTCGTCCACTCGCCGCCCATCCCCAGCCCGAGCAGAAACCGGAAGAGGCCCAGCTCGAAGATGTTTTGCGCCAGCCCGCAGGCGCCGCTGGCCAGCGAGTAGACCAGGATGCTGGCCATCAACGCTCCGCGACGCCCGATGCGGTCGGCGATAAACCCAAAGAGAAAGCCACCCGCGGCCGAGGCCAACAGCGTCAGCGAACCCAGCAACCCGGCCGTGTCCTTCTCCATCCCGAAGTGCAAGGTCAGCTCGGCCAGCACCATCGAGTAGAGCATGACGTCGAACGCGTCCAGCAGCCAGCCCAGCCCGCCGGCCAGCAGCGTCAGCCGCTCGGTGCGCGTCGACTCTTGCAGCCAGGTGAACGGTCCGCCAGTCATGGGCGCTGGCTTTATACCTGAAGCGGCGGATGGAAGGAAGCGCCGCACTTCGCTATTGTGTTTCTGCGCCCGCCGTGCTATAGCCTGCGTCGGATTTCCGGGTGTCGGGTCCCGGGATTGAATCTCGTCTCCCAGGAGGGTTGCATGGGGCAATCACCACAGACGCCAGCGTCGGGATCGTCCGGCGGTTTGGCGCCCAATATTGCTGCCGTACTCGGCTACTTCATCTGGATCATCGCGGTGGTGTGGCTGCTGATTGAACCGTACAAGAACGACAAGTTCATCCGCTTCCACGCCTTTCAGGCGATTGGACTGGTGGTGGCCGCCGTCGCTCTCAGCATCATCACGACCATTCTGTCCATCGTGCTGGCGTTCATCCCCTACGTGGGTCCGATTGTGGCGCTGATCTTGTGGCCGGTGGTGTACCTGGCGATTTTCGCCGCCTGGCTGTTCCTGATGTACAAGGCGTACAACAACGAGACCTGGCAGCTGCCGCTGATCGGGCCGTTCGCCGCCAAACAAGCGGGCATGTAGGCAGCGCTAGTCGGAGTGGGTGGTCGCGTCGTTGAGCGACCAGTCGTAGTTGTAGAATTCGACCCGGGGTCGCTGCCGCTCGATGCGCGCCGCGACCTCGGGCGGCAAGTACCGCACCACGTAGTCCACCACGCTGGGAGTCCCTTTCCCACCCTTGCTTTTCGCGGCCGCGCCGCGCACGAAGTCGTCCTCGTACCAGTCGAAGATGGCTGAAAGAAACAGCACGTCGCCCCGCATCCAGACGTTCTCCTGGCGCGCAATGAATTCGCGTGTGGCCTGCTCGAGCTGCTCCTCCAGTTTCTCCGGCAGAAACGGCTGCCGACGCAGCGGCGGGCAACTGCGCGAGGCGCAGTTGAGCGCGAAGTGCACTCGCGGGTCGGCGTAGCGCCGGCGCAGAATGTTGTGCTCGATGTCGTCCAGGCTGTAGAGCTTGCCGCCGGCGACGAACCGCGCGCGCTTGAAAAACAGGAACCCGAAGCCGAACTTCAGGTCGCGCACGCTTTCCACCGGATAGTTGGTCGTCACTTCGTCGAGCACCAGCGCGTTGTAGGCGTTGAGCCAGTAAGCCATTTGGGCGCTGCGGGTGGGGAAGCGTTCGGGGCGGTTTTCGGGGCTGATGGCGGCGAGTTGGGCGACGAACGCCTTCAGCTCCGCCGGATTCTCCTTGAGCGCCGCGTAGCGCACGCGACCTTCGGGCGTAACCACTTGTTCCAGCACCCGCGCGTAGCCCGAATAATCAAAGCTCTCCTGCGCCGCGGCGCCCAGCGCGGCCAGAAACAGCAGCGCGCTCACGCCCAGCCCGCGGGACACTTTCCGCTTGACAATTGTTTCCGCCGATGCCATTTCTATTCGCTTTTCCGCGCACGCTAGCCTTTTCTAGTATACGCTGCGCCGACGATTCGCATGGGCAAGAAACTGCGCATCTGCTTTCACGACCGCTGCTTCGACGGCACTTCCTCCGCCGCCGTCTTCACCCGTTTCTATCGCGAGCGCATCGATCCCTCCGCCGAGTTCGCCTACCACGGCCTCACCCATCAGCCCGCCGGCACCAAGTTGGATGAGAGTTTGTTCGACGGCGATGAAAACGTCATCGTCGATTTCAAATACTCCAGCTCCTCGCGCCTCACCTGGTGGTTCGACCACCACCAGAGCGCTTTCCTCACTCCCGAGGACGCCGAGCACTTCCGCCGCCATCGCAGCGAGACCAAGTTCTACGACCCGACCTACAAGTCCTGCACCAAGTTCCTCGCCGACATTGCCCACAAGAAGTTCCGGTTCGACCCGGCGCCGCTCGCAGAGCTCATCGGCTGGGCCGACATTATTGACGGCGCGCAGTACCAGAGCCCCGAGGCGGCCGTAACCATGAACGTCCCCGCCACGCAGATCGCGCTGGTCATCGAAGCCGGTGAGGACGGCATGACTACGCGCCTCGTCCCCGAGTTGGGCTCCAAGCCGCTGGCCGAGATTGCGCGGCTCCCGTTTGTCGCCGAGACCTTCCGCGAGCTGTACCGCCGCCACGAAAACTCGCTCGACGTCATCCGCCACGCCGCCGAGGCCAGCGACGGCGTCGTTTTCTTCGATGTCTCCGACCATCACCTCGAGGGCTTCAACAAGTTCATCCCCTACTACCTCTTCCCGGACGCCTACTACAGCGTCGCCGTCAGCCGCTCCCCGCAACGCATCAAGGTGGCGGTGGGGTCGAACCCGTGGAAGCAGCCGGCGGTGGAGAAAAACCTTGCCAGCCTCTGCGAGCGCTACGGCGGCGGAGGCCATGCGCGCGTCGCGGCTATCTCTTTCGCGCCCGGCCACGTCGAAGAAGCCCGCCAGGCGGCGCGCGAAATCGTCGCCGAGCTTCGCAAGCAGGCCGTTCCTCTTTTCTAGTTTCTGTTTTCTATTTTCTTCGGCAGGAGTTCCTCTGCCCGCACCGGGCCGGCGAGCGGCCCATCGGTACTGGCGGCGAAGCCCAGCGTCTGCGCAGCGTCCATGGACCCGTGCGTGCTCAGCATTGTCACCGCGCGGTCGAAGGTGGCGCTGCCCTGATGGTATCCGGGCTTGAGGTTGACGATGACCTCGGCGCGGTTGCGCACATGGTTCGTCGCCCAGTCGCGCAGCCGATGCAGCACATCAGGATAGCGGTGAGTCGCGGTGGCTGCCAGCCAATCGGCATCGCTTCCCCAGCCCTCAGGGTTCAGCTTCTTTTGCTCCGCTAGTCCCAGCACGATCCGGCCCAGCGCCAGCGGGTCGCCGCTTTCCGGCCAGTAGCGGTAGGCGCTTCCATCGGGCTTCCACTCCACACGGGCGCGGCCTCTTGCGTTCTCAACAAATACGCGGTCGCCCTCTGCGAAGGTGACAAAGTCAGCGCCTTCGAGTGATGCCAGGTCGTGCGCCAGTTGCGCGCGCTGGCTCGAGTCGCAATAGACGGCGAAGAAGCCCATCAGGCCGTAGGCGGGCACGACCACCTCGCGCGGGCCGCCGAGCTTTTTTGACCGCTGCCAGCCATGCGCGGTGAGATGCGCGTCAAGCGGCACGGAGCGGTTTTGCACCAGGCTGTTGCCATGGTCGGAGAAAATCGTGAGGCGCAGCTTGCCGCCCGAGTCGAAGTAGAGCTCGCGCAGCACCGCTTCCACTTCCAGCAGCAGCTTCCGCGCCTCTGCCCGCGGCACCACGTGGTAGACCGAATCGGTCGAAGCAATGTGCGCCAGAAAGACTTTGCCCTTTGATTCCAGAAAACGCTTTCGCAGCCGGCCCACGTCGGCGTGGAAAGTTTTCTCTGGTAGCACGTACGCCAGCCCGCGCGCCCAGCCGGGCATGTCGTAGTCCAGCAACTGCACGTACGGCATGTCGGTCAGCGTGGAAGTCTTGAGCGCGCCGCCCGAGAGCTCGTTGCGTGCCCGGTCGAAGTAGCCGTCTTCGTAGCCCGCCACCGGGCTGGTATGAAAGAGCGCCGAAAGCGCGACGCCGCTGGCCGAAGGGAACGGCGAGATCACCGGCGCCGGGCGATGGAACTCGCGGAAGTGGCCTTCGTCCCACAGCGCCTTGAACTCCCTGTAGGGCACGCCGTCGAGGCAGGCAATCAGCCAGCGCGCCTCCGGGTCGTCCGCCCGCGGCGCGGAGAACCTCCGAGGATTCGCGCCTTCAATCGAAACCTTATCAACCGTCCCATCGCCGTTAGTGTCGGCCACCACGTAGCGTTCCGGTGAGCCCGCACGTGCGTAGGTTTGGGGAGAAGCCTCATGGTAGACGGGTGGCAGCGGGCGCCCCCAGGTATGAATCCGCCAGGCGAGCGCTCCGCCGAGCAGCAGGAGTACGCCCAGTGTCCACAGCAGGAGCTTTCGCCGGCGGCGCATCGTCTGACCATTCTACGATGCAACCGCGTTGGCGCGCGCAGCGACCACCGCCGGGTCAGTTGACCGAAAAAGCTACCCACTGCTACATTGGTTTGTATTCCGGTGGGCCGCTAGCTCAATTGGTAGAGCAGCAGACTCTTAATCTGCGGGTTCCAGGTTCGAGTCCTGGGCGGCTCACCACCCTGGCATGTTGTAGCCAGCGGGTTCCAGTTCCGAAACTTCGACGAGTCCTGGGCGGCTCACCACCCCTTCTGAGCTCTTCCATACAACTCGGCCCTTGACTTTGGCTGCCCCCATCGCCACAATGCCAAGAGCGTTGCGCCTTCTTCGCGTGGAAGGAGGCCTATGTTCAATTCCCATATCAATTCCTCAATCTGTTTTCATGTGAGCAAGAGGTTTTGTCTGCTTGCGTTGCTTGCTCTATTTCTAGTGTGCCCATGGAACCAAGCGACCGCTGAGACTCTCACCGCAAATTTTGCAAACAACAAAGCCGTGCTCCAGTTCTCGAACAACGTGACCTTTGTCATATTCGCTTCGCAAACCACGATGGGTGCAACCGCAACCGTTGAGCTCAAGGAGGTGACCCCGAAGATTCTGGAAGACCTTATGGCCCCGGAGTTTTCGGGTACCTGCATCAAACGCACGGGCACCAACAAATGCCCCCGGTTTGACTGGGAGTCCAGCACCGGTGTGGTGGGTCCGTATGAAGTGCGGATCTTCTACGCCAGCGACAATCCGCTGGGGGTCAATCCGAGGATCTTTGTTTGCGATGCAGGCTTGTGCACGGCTGACGTGACCGGGTACTTCCCGTTCGCGCCGGTCGACGGAAATCCCGATCCAGGGTACGTGCGGCCGACCGATACCAACTCCATCTTCTTTGCCGGCACGTTGGCTCTCAGCCAAACGGGCCCGGGCGTCGCCACCATCCTGGATCCTCTCGGCGAGACATCTATGACCGACCCTCTGGTGGCTAATGGCGGCTCGAACGTACCGCTGAAGGTACTGCTGTGCCATGAGGGTACAGGCCCCGACCTTGACTCGCCCATCCCCTGCGATCCCATCACGGATGCGCAGATCCTCGTGTCGATCTACCTTACGGATCCCTTCCAACCCGTGATTCCGCTGGCAATCCCTGGGGTTTCCACGCCACCTTCCTTTATGCAGTTTGAGGCTCCCACCTATCAGTTCAACTGGAAGGTGCCCGACACTCCGGGGTTGTACAACGTTAGTTTCATATTCTTGACCAGCAACGCGAACGTGCTGACTGGCTTCGTTCGCGTCCCCACGCCCTAGGGAGCTGTGGGGAAGTTCTCCGGCAAGCCGTAAAGGCGGGCGATCGGGGTGAGGCCAGAAGGCTTCGCCCCCGCCGTCTCCGCGTGGATGGGCTTCAAGTCCGAACGCTGCAGAAGTGTGTCGGTGCCGGCTTCTTTCCGCATTTCTTCCAGGAGCTCGCGCGCTTTCTGCGAGTGGCGGGAGGCCGCTGATTCATCCCCGCCCGCTGCCAGCGCCTTGGCCAGCAGGAAATGCGCCCGGGCCTGCAGGACGCGGAGGTTGAGCTTCTCACTGTTCCGCAAGGTCAGCTCGAGCTCGCCGCGCGCCCGGGTGTACTTCTTGTCGGTGAGAAGCGCTTCACCCATGTACAGGGAACACTCCGCGGAGAGATACTTCAAGCTCAGCCCGTCGGCCTCGCGGCCCAAGGACTTCAGCGTGTTGTAGGCCGTCTGGCGTTGCCCTTCCTTCACGGCCAGCTTGGCGCGATTGAGTTTCGACAGCAGAATCACCTGCCGGTCCTGCGTCCGCGAAGCCATCTGCAGGGCCTGGTCATAGAGGGTTCGGGCCGACTTGAAATCCCCGGCATAGAAGTACCGATCGCCCTGGTAGTTCAGAACCTTGGCCACCAAGGGTTCATTGCCGAGCTCGCGGGCCAGGGCGAGAGCTTCCTCAAGAGGTTTCTCGGCGTCCCTGCCGCGACCCACCAGGCTGAGAGCATTGCCATAGCCGGCCAGGATTTCTCCCAGCCAGAAGTTGCGCTGCTGCAGCTCGCGGATCGTCTTGAGGGCCTCTTCCTGGGCGCTCAGCGCGGCGCCAAAACGTCCCTGGTAGGTGAACAGCGTTCCCATTCCATTAGAGGCAACGGCGACGCCCT
>JAXIPK010000026.1:0-2346 GCA_045402975.1 Acidobacteriota bacterium | reverse complement strand
GCGCACGCTTCGCCGCCGTGGAACTACCGCAACCGCATTCAGCTCAAACTCGGTCCGCACCCCGCCATCCCCGAGTCGCTCCAAGTCGGCTTCCACCGCGCCGGCTCGCACCAGCTCTGCGGCGTCGAGCAATGCCCGGTCAGCTCCCCCAAGCTCAACCAGCTTGTCGCGGCGCTCAACCGCCTGACCCACGAGCACAAGCTTCCGCTCAACCTACGCGGCGCGGAAGCGCTCGCCGATGACCGCGACGCCACCTTCTGGCTCACGCTCACCGCGCCCGGCCATGCCTATGACCGCGCGGCGCTCCTCGAGCATCTCCGCACCGCGCTCGACGGCTTGCTCTCCGTCCAGTTCCACGAGACCGCCACCGACACCCGTTACACCGACGGCCTGGGCTGGATTTACTACCAGGTCGGCGGCCATCGACTGCGCGTCAGCCACGGGAGTTTCTTTCAGGTCAACCGCCACCTGCTGCCTCTGTTGGTGGAGCGCGTGACCGACGGGCTCGAAGGCAACGTTGCGCTCGACCTCTACGCCGGCGTCGGCCTCTTCACGCGCACCCTGGCGGAAAAGTTCCGCCGCGTGGTCGCGGTCGAGTCAAACCCGCACGCCGCCGGCGACCTCGCGGTCAATGTCGCCGAGGTCTCCAACGTCGAGCCGCGCGCCGCCCGCGTGGAAGAGTTTCTCCGCGCCTCGCCCGAAAAGTGCGACGTCGTCGTGCTCGATCCGCCCCGCGCCGGCCTGGGCGCCGACGTCATCGCACAGCTCCTCGCGCTCGCCCCGCCGCGCCTCGTCTATCTTTCCTGCGACCCCGCCACGCTGGCGCGCGACCTTCAGCGGCTGCTGCCGGCCTACCGGCTTGCTTCGCTCGAGCTCATCGACCTCTTCCCCCAAACCTTCCACATCGAAGCCCTGGCCCGCCTCGAGCGCGCCGACTGAGCGATGCGCTTCCCGGTTTTCTGGCTGGCCGTAGCCTACGCCGCCGGTCTCGCCGCCTTCACCGACGTGGACGACTCGCCGCGCACTCTGCTGGCGCTGGCCACTCTCGCGTTGCTGGCCGGCCTGGGCGCACTGGCTCGCCGCTGGCTGGTGGCGGCGTTCGTAGGTGCGCTGCTGGGAATCTTTCTGGTTGGCGGAGCGACCGTCGGCCTGAGCGCCGCCGCGGTCGAACCCGCGCGCGTTGACCGATTGGCCGACTCCGGCCAGGTTGACTTGAGCGAAGCCGCGCGCCTCACCGGCTGGCTGCGTCGCGCGCCCGAACGCAAGCCTTTCGCCACCATCTACGAGCTGGAACTGGAAACGCTGGAAACCGGCGGCCGCCGGTGGGCGACTTCCGGCGGCGTGCGGCTCAGTTTTTTTCCTGCGCCCGATGAAGCCGCGCCTCCGCTCCCGCTGCTCGCCTACGGCGACCGCGTCGAAGTTCTGATCCGCGTCCATCCGCCCATCAATCGCCGCAATCTCGGCAGCTTCGACTGGCGCGGCTATCTGGCGCGCCAGGATATTTTTCTCGAGGGCTCGCTGAAGAGCCCTGAGCTGCTCACGCGGCTCCCCGGCCGCCGCGGCAACGCCTTTCTGGCGCGCGTACAATCGCTGCGCGTGCGCCTGCTCAACGAGCTCGACCAGTTGGTCACGAAGCCAACCCACAACGCTGTCCTCCGCGCCATGCTGCTGGGCGACCGCGGCTTCCTCTCCCACCAATTGAGCGAGCAGTTCCGCTTGAGCGGCGCCTACCACGTGCTCGTCATCTCCGGCCTGCACGTCGGCATCATTGCCTGGTTCCTCTTCTGGCTGCTGCGCCGGTTTCGTACGCCGGAGTGGGCGGCCACGCTGGCGACCATCGCCGCGCTGGTCTTCTATCTTCTGCTGGTCGAAGACCGCCCGCCCATCGAGCGCGCCGTCTGGATGGCCGCCACCTACCTCGCCGCGCGCCTGCTCTTCCGACAAGTGCACCTCGCCAACACCACGGCGCTGGCTGCGCTCTTCGTCCTCTTCCTTCATCCTGACTGGGTTTTCGATCCCAGCTTCCACTTGTCTTTCAGCGCCGTCTTCCTCATCGCCTTTTTCGCGCTCCCGTGGGTCGAGCGCACCTCGCAGCCCTATCGCGAGGCGCTCAACTCCCTCGACTCGCCGGAGCGCGCCGAGCAGTTGCGCGAGCCCCGCCTGGTGCAGTTCCGCTACGACCTGCGCGCGCTGGCCGAGCTCCTGGCGCCGCTGGCCTTCTGGCGGGGGGAGGAGGACGCCCGGCGCCGGTCAGTGCTCAACCTGCTGGCGCGCTCCGTTCGCGTCGGCCTGCGGGTCTGGGATTTTTTGGTCATCTCCTTCGCCATCCAGCTCGGCCTGCTGTTG
>JAXIPK010000276.1:0-3125 GCA_045402975.1 Acidobacteriota bacterium | reverse complement strand
GACCCAGCAGCCCTTCGGTGGTGACGTAGGCTTCGGAGTCGCTGCGGATATCGTCGGCATAGTCGCGGTGCACGCGGAAGACCACCTTGGCGTGGCGCGTGGGATCATCGCGGAACTCGGAGAGGCCCACTTCGTCCACTGTGCCCACCGTGAACCCTACCAGGCGTACCGGCGCGCCCTTCGCCAATCCGGCGGCGTCCGAGAGATAGGTGACGTAGTTCACCTCGCGGGTGATGAGGGAACTCCCCTGGGTCAGGTAGAAGACAAACACCGAGGCCATCCCCAGCGCCATCAGGACGAAGAGGCCAACGCGTAATTCAGCCCAGGAAACCTGCTTGGAGCTTCGCATGCGGTTATCCTCCTTGGCGGAAGACCGCCGTTAACGGAGAAAAGCTCCGCGGCTACTCCTCCTTTTGGGAGCTCTGCTGGCTGGAGTTGCCGGAGAGGGCGCTGCCGACGGACTTGCCGCCCTTGGCAATGCCGAGACCGAAGGCCTTGAAGCCGCGCGCCGTGCCGACGCCGACGTTCTTGCCGAAGGAGCCCGCGCCGCGGCCCAGCGAGCGGCCGGCGTCGTCCCATTCCGACCGCGCGATGCCCCTGCCGAAACCGGCGGCGCCGCTGCCGAGTTCCTTTCCTCCCGTACCGTAGCCGTGCTTCAGGTCGGCGGCGCCGCGACGGAAGTTATTGTCGTCGCGCGGTTGCGGAGCTTTCTGGGCTGCTTGCGGTTGGGCCACCGCCGGCGATTGGTCGGATTTCTTTTCGTCGCTTTGCTGCGCCGCAGCCGTCAGCGGAGCAATGAAGGCGGCCGACAACAGCAGCGCCAGCCAGATGAGTGCGCGCTTCATAAATGCCTCCCGCGTTCCCTGGTATGAAATGGAATAAACGGAACGCTCACCTGGTTAGAGGCTCTGCGTTGCGAGGGAGTTGTCCTGGCGCGACTCAAGCGAGAAAGCTCTGCACGCAAGTCCTCCTTCGCTGAAGCTACGGAGGATTGACCCCCCAAGCCACTCGATGCTTGAAGCTCTGTTCCCTTCAATTCAAGCCAGGAAGCTTTGGACATAAGGATCGCGGGCGGCGACCAACTCCTGGGGCGTGCCGTCGAAGTAGATGGTGCCGTCGCGCAGCAAGAGAAAACTCGTTCCGCCTCCGCCCTGCCCTTCGGCTCCGCTCAGGGCAGGCTGGGCAAGCGGGCTACGGCGGACAGGCGGCGTTCCGCCGGTTCCTGCCGGCTTCAAACTGGCGGTGGCTTCGTCATAGATGTTGGAGGAAAGGATGAACGCGTCCTGCAGGCGGTGGGTGACAACCAGCGAGGAGGTCTGTCGCGTATCGCGCAGCTTGGCGATGAGGGTGAGAATCGTCTGCGCGGTAACCGGGTCGAGCCCCGCGGTGGGCGAGTCGTAGAGGATGACCGGCGGCTCGGTGACCAGGGCGCGGGCCAGCGCCACCCGGCGGCGCATGCCGCCGCTGAGCTCGGCCGGCATTTTCTCGATGGCGTCTTCCAGGTCGACGAAGGAGAGCACGGTGCGCACGCGCTTCTCGATTTCTTCGTCGGAGAAGTGGGCGTCGCCGTGCACCGTTTCTTCGATGAGCCGGTAGGCAACGTTTTCGCGCACGGGGAGCGAATCGAACAGCGCCATCTCCTGAAACACAATGCCGAGCTCGGCGCGCAGCGGGAACAATTCTTCCTCTTCCAGGTCGGTGATGTCGTGGCCGAGGACGTGGATGTGGCCGCGGTCGGGCTTGAGCAGGCCGAGAATCAGCTTGAGGATGAGGGTCTTGCCACTGCCGGTGGCGCCGATGAGCACGCGGGTTTCCCCGCGCGGCACGGCGAAGGAGACATCGCGCAGCACTTCGTGGTCGGCGAAGCCCAGGGAAACGTGTTCGAGGCGGATGGCTTCCGCCGCCGGGTCAGGCATCACCACCCCATCATAGTGTTGATCCAGAGCAGCACCTTGGTGACGAAGAGATTGGTCACCAGAATCAACACCGACGCCGCCACCACCGCCTGGGTGGTGGCGCGGCCGACGCCCTGGGTGCCGCCGCGCGTCGTCAGGCCGTAGTAGCAGCCCACCAGCGAAATGATGAAGCCGAACACGAACGGCTTGACCAAGCCCTGCAGGGCGTCGCCGAACTCGATGGCCATGTAGGCGCGGGTCCAGTATTGCACCGGGTTCAAGCGGATGACGAAGTTGGAGACCACCAGGCCGCCGATGAGCCCGACGAAGTCGCCGACGACGGTGAGCAGCGGCAGCATCAGCACCGTGGCC
Source organism: Acidobacteriota bacterium (assembly GCA_045402975.1). Taxonomy (GTDB): domain Bacteria; phylum Acidobacteriota; class Terriglobia; order Acidiferrales; family 2-02-FULL-67-57; genus JACPRL01. Next base: position 858 of record JAXIPK010000276.1, on the reverse strand, counting down.
ACCATCCGCGGCAGCACCAGCTTCTTGAGCGGATCGGTGCCCAGGGCACGCATGGCGTCAATCTGTTCGGTCACCAGCATCGAGCCGATCTCCGAGGCGATGCCGCTCGAGCAGCGCCCGGCGACCAGCAGGGCGATGATGACGGGGCCGATCTCGCGCACCAGGGCGAGGGAGACGACGTCGCCCGTCAGACCCGGCGAGCCGAAGCGGACGAACTGGTCAGCGATCTGCAGCACCAGCACCGCGCCGATGAAGAACGAGGCCAACGTCACAATGGGCAGCGAGCCCACGCCGATGATGTCCATCTGCTCGAAGGTGTCGGCGATGTAGCGCGGATGGCCGAAGAGGTTGCGCACGGCGCGCCAGCCGAGCAGGGTGAATTCCTGCACCGCCAGGATCTTCTCTTTCACCAACTCGTTGACCGTGCTGACCGGAGTGTTGTTCATTAGTTGTCTGGGGCGAAAGCGAGGCCATTCTCGCCCGCGCCCTGCGGCAAGTCAAGAAAACCGCGCCAATAAGATAGGATGCGGGTTTTATGCGGGCGTGGGTCTACAAGGTGAACAGCCGCCGCCCGGGGCGGCATACAGGCTGGCACTTCGACCAGTATTTTCGCTACCGCGGGCGCAAGCCCTACGACATGGGCGGGCATGACTGGATTCGCAGCCCGCAGAGCTGGGCGCGGCTGCGGCGAGTGCGCCGCGGTGATTTGTTTGTCTGCTACCAGGCGGACGAGCGGAGAATTTACGGGCTGGCGCGGGCGGCAAGCGACGGGTATGAATCGCTGCCCGGTTCAGGTATTTTTGATTCCGTGGACTTTGCGCCGCGAGGCCTTCGGCTTGACACTCCCGTGCAGGTGAC
>JAXIPK010000214.1:0-6194 GCA_045402975.1 Acidobacteriota bacterium | reverse complement strand
TTCCGGCTTGCACAGCCCGCTTTACGTGCAGTGCATGATGGTGCTGCAATACCCGGCACTGGCGGCACGGCTTGCTGAGGAGGTGGCCCGGCACGTCGCGGGGCTGCAGGCGCAGACGGTGGCCTCGCCGGCGCTGGGCGGCATCACCTGGGGCTATGAGCTGGCCCGCGCGCTCGGAGCCCGCGCCATTTTTGTCGAGCGGAACTCGGACGGGCGCTTCGCGCTGCGGCGATTTGCTTTGACGCGCAGGGAGCGAGTGCTGATTGCGGAGGATGTCCTCACTACCGGCGGCTCGACGAGGGAGACCATCGCAGTGATTCGCGCTGCGGGCGGGGAAGTGGTGGGCGTGGCCGCCATCGTTGACCGCAGCGGCGGCAAGGTGGACTTTGGTATGCCGCTGCAGGCCCTTCTGGTTCAGGCGATTGAAACCTACTCGGCTGCCGACTGCCCGCTCTGCCGCGCCGGGCATCCCATCGAGAAGCCCGGCAGCAGACCCTCGAGCTGAGATGTCCCTTCGGAACCTCAAGCTGACTCTTGCCTACGACGGCACCGACTTCTTCGGCTGGCAGATCCAGCCCACTGTCTCGACCGTACAGGGCACGGTGGTCGATGTGCTGCGGCGCATCACGGGCGAGCGGCTCTGGCTCTACGGCGCCAGCCGCACCGACGCCGGCGTTCACGCCGAAGGCCAGGTGGCCAACTTCAAGACGCGCAACCCGATTCCGGCCGAGAACCTCCAGCGGGCGCTGAATAACCTGCTCCCGCCGTCAATCCGCGCAATGAAGGTGGAAGAGGTATCGCCCGAGTTCCACGCCCGCTGGCATGCCCAGGCCAAGACCTACCGCTACCGCATCCTGCGCGCGGCCATTTGCTCGCCCGCTGTTTGCCGCTTTGTCTATCACTACCCGCTGCCGCTGGACGATGGAGCGATGTCTGCGGCCGCGCCGCTCTTCGAGGGCCAGAAAGACTTCACCACCTTCGGCACCTGGGATCCGGAAGAGGCCGAGGAGAGCCGCGTGCGCACGGTCTATTCTTCGCGACTCAAGCGGCGCGACGAAGAGGAAGAGCTGGTCTACGAGGTGCGGGGGCGCTCGTTCCTCCGCTACCAGGTTCGCAAGATGGTGGGCACGCTGATTGAAATCGGGAAGGGAAGGCTGAAGCCGGAGGACATCCCGCGGCTCTTCGAGGCGCGCGACCGCTCGCAGTCGGGTTTCACCGCGCCGCCGGAGGGGCTGTGTCTGGTCGAGGTCGAGTATCCGACCGAGATTGTCGCTGCGCCGGCGTCTGCCCAAAGGGAGGCCGATTCGGTATAATGGCCGTGCGAGTCGCAATCTCCACCGGAGCTGAACTGGATGGCTGAAGAAACGACTTCCGCCCCCGCCGCGCCCAAGATCAAAACCCGCAAACTGCGCCAGCGTGCTTGCGACGAAAAAGACGCCAAGGGCAAGGTCTGCTGCGGCCACCTCAAGCGCTGGTACGACTACCCTAAGGAGATCGAAGCCATTGTGGGCAAGGGCGCCGAAATCTACCGCTGCGAGAACTGCCGCACCTTGTTCCAGCCCAACCCGGCCGAGCTACCGCGCTCCTTCGTGAGCCGCTACTGACGATGCGCTACGAAGAGCTGATCCACGACTGGAACCAGGCCGACGGGTTCGACCTGCCGCCCGGCCGCAAGTACATGCTGGACGACGAGAGCCTGCGCGACGGCCTGCAATCGCCTTCGGTGCTCGACCCGCCCATCGAAGAAAAAATCGAACTCCTGCATCTGATGGACGCGCTGGGGATCGACTCGGTCAACCTCGGCCTGCCCGGAGCGGGACCGCGCGCGGTGGCCGATGTCGAGCGGCTGGCGCGGGAGATCGTCAACGCCCGGCTAAAGATTCGTCCCAACTGCGCGGCGCGCACGGTGGAAGCCGATATCCGGCCCATCGCCGAGATTTCCCAGCGGGCCGGCATCGCCATCGAAGCCGCCACTTTTCTGGGCTCGAGTCCCATCCGCCGTTACGCCGAAGATTGGACCGTAGATTTCCTGCTGCGCACCACTGAACACGCCGTCACCTACGCGCGCCAGCTTGGCCTGCCGGTGATGTACGTCACCGAAGACACCACCCGCTGCGACCCCGACACCATCAAGAAGCTCTACACCACGGCCATCCGGTGCGGCGCGGAGGCGGCAGTGGTGTGCGACACGGTCGGCCACGTGACGCCGCGCGGCGTCAAGGCGCTGCTGCGTTTCATGAAGGAGGAGGTCATCAAGCCGACCGGCGCCAAGGTGCGAATTGACTGGCACGGCCACCGCGACCGCGGGCTGGCGGTGGCCAACAGTCTCGCAGCCTTCGAAGCCGGCGCCGACCAGGTGCACGGCTGCGCGCTCGGCATCGGCGAGCGCGTCGGCAACACGCCGCTCGACCTGGTGCTGGTCAACCTGAAACTGGCCGGGGCCATTGACCGCGACCTGACGCGCCTGGGCGAGTATTGCGAGAAGGTTTCCCGCGCCACCGGCGTCCCCATCCCGGCCAACTACCCGGTGGTGGGCCGCGACGCCTTCCGCACCGCAACCGGTGTGCACGCGGCCGCGGTCATCAAGGCCTATCGGAAGGACGACGTCCAGTTGGCCAACAGTGTTTATTCCGGAGTGCCCTCGCATCTGTTTGGGCGCGAGCAGGTGATTGAGATCGGGCCGATGAGCGGCAAGTCGAATGTGATTTACTGGCTGGAGAAACGCGGCGTGGCGGCCACCGATGAATTGGTGGAGCGCATCTTCAACCTGGCCAAACAGTCCGACCGCCTGCTGACGGAAGAAGAGCTGTGGGCGTTGTGTGGCGTGTCGGCGCGCGCCGGGTCGCGCTAGCGCGACCCGCGGCGGACGAGTTTTCATGCGTCGAGGTGGATTGGTTCTGGGAGTATTGTTGCTGATGAGCTCACCCCTGCGAGCGGTGGAGTCCAGCGTTGCTTCGGTGGAGCGGCTGCCGGCCGTCCGCCGCGCGGCGGAGTTCCTGGCCCGCGAGGGCGACTGGATTCTCCAGCAGCAGATTCGCATCACTTCCATTCCTGCGCCACCTTTCCATGAAGAAGAGCGCGCCCGCTATCTGGAAGAACAGTTCCGCGCTCTCGGGTTGAAGAATGTCCGTCGCGACACAATCGGCAACGTGCTCGGCGAGCGCCCCGGCAGCGACCCCGAGCACATCGTGCTGCTCTCGGCGCACATTGACACCGTTTTTCCTGCCGGCACCGAAGTCGAAGTGCGCCGCGATGGCGACCGCTGGATCGGCCCGGGGATATCCGACAACGGGGCCGGCGTGGCGGCGATGCTGGCGTTGGCGCAGGCGCTGGAGCAGAGCGGCCTGCGGACCCACGCCACGCTCCTCTTCGTCGCCAACGTGGGCGAAGAAGGTGAGGGCGACCTGCGTGGCATGCGGGCTTTGTTTTCCGACGCCGCGTTGCGGCGCCGGGTGCGCGCCGCCATTGCACTGGATGGTTCAAGCGCCGAGCGCCTGACCACCAAGGCGCTGGGCAGCAAGCGCTTCCTTGTTACCGTGCGCGGGCCGGGCGGTCACAGTTGGTCGGACTTCGGGCTGCCCAATCCCATTCAGGTTTTGGCGCGTGCCGTGACGCGCCTGACCTCGGTGACGCTGCCGCAGCAGCCGCGCACCGTGCTCAACATCGGCGAAATCCACGGCGGCACCTCGGTCAACGCCATCCCCTATGAGGCCTGGATGAAAGTGGATATTCGCTCCGAGCTTGAGTCTGAAATCGAGCGCCTGGAGCAGGAGCTGCGCACGGCTTTGGCCGAAGCGATAGCGGAGGAAACTTCCTGGGCGCGGACGAAGGCCGGCGGGATGCCGGTGGAGGTCCGCATCATCGGCCACCGACCGGCGGGCGAGCTGCCGGCGGGGGCGCGTATCGTCGAAGTCTTTCGCGCCGTGGACGCTCACTTGGGGATTCAGACCAGCATCCAGCGCTCGTCTACCGACGCCAACATTCCGATTTCGCTTGGCATTGAGGCGGCGGCCATCGGAGGCGGCGGCAGCAGCGGCGCTTCGCATTCGCTGCGCGAGTGGTACGACCCGAACGGGCGCGAGTTGGGTTTGAGGCGCGCGCTGCTGGCGCTCGCTTTGCTGGCCGGCGTGGAGGAATGACACCGTGAAAAGCCTCGTCTTGTTTCTCGCAATCCTGGCTTGCGCGAGCTTGGCTGGCGATGCCGCACCGGAGGCCGCTCGTGCCGCCGACATCATTCTTGTTAATGGCGATATTTACACGGTGGACGCGCGCCTCGGCCGCGTCGAAGCGCTGGCCATCGCTCAGGGGAAGATTCTCGCCACCGGCACCAGTGAAGAAATTCGCAAGTGGGCCGGCCCGCAGACCAAGGTCATCGACCTCGAAGGCAAATTCGTTCTGCCCGGTTTCAACGACGCCCACACACACATCGGCGGCGGTGGGCTGGCATTGCTCAGCGTGAACGTGGAGGGAACGCGCTCGCTCAAGGAGTTTCAGGACCGCATCCGCGCCCGGCTCAAGGATTTCAAGCCCGGCGAGTGGGTCACCGGCAGCGGCTGGGACCATTCGCTCTGGTCCGAGAACCGCATCCCCACCCGGGAAGACCTCGACGCCGTTTCCACCGAACACCCTTTGCTCTTCGAGCGCGTGGACGGTCACTCCTCGGTGGCCAATTCGCTGGCCCTGAAGTTGGCCGGCATCACCAAGGAAACGCCCAACCCCGCCGGCGGCGAAATCGTCCGCGGCGAGAACGGCGAGGCCACCGGCTGGCTGAAGGAGAAGGCGGTGGACCTCGTCGGCCGGCTGGTTCCCGAGCCGACCCGCGAGCAGCGCAAGCGCGGCCTGCTTCTTGTTCTGCAGGACGCCGCACGCCTGGGCGTCACCTCGGTGCAGGACAACTCCAGTTGGGAGGATTTTTCGGCGATGCGCGAGCTGAAGGACGAGGGCAAGCTGACGCTGCGGGTTACCGAGTGGCTGCCCTTTGATGCGCCGCTCGACCAGCTCGACAAAATGCGCAAGGAGGGCGGCACCACCGATCCCTGGCTGCGCACCGGCGCGCTGAAGGCCGTTTCCGACGGCAGTGGCGGCTCGCTTTCTGCTGCCATGCTCGATCCGTTCGCGAACGCTCCCGACAATCGCGGCATCCTGCGCTACGACCCCGAGCAGTTGAAGAAGATGGTCATCGAGCGCGATGCCGCCGGCTTTCAGATCAACATCCACGCCATTGGTGACCGCGCCAACCGGGTGACACTGGACGCCTTCGAGGCGGCCAAGAAGATCAACAACCGTCGCGACACTCGCCATCGCATCGAGCATGCCCAATTCGTCCATCCCGCCGACGCTCCGCGCTTCAAGCAACTCGGCGTCATCGCCTCCATGCAGCCCTGCCACGTGCTCAGCGACCTGCGCTGGGCGCCGGTCATCTTGGGGCCCGACCGCGTGAAAGGAGCCTACGCCTGGAACCTGCTGCAGCAAGCAGGCGCGGTGCTGGCTTTCGGGACCGACTACTCGGTCGAGCCGCTCAACCCCATGCGCAACCTCTACGCCAGCGTGACGCGCGAGTTCGAAAGCGGCGGCCCGGCCGGCGGCTGGGTGCCGGAGAACAAGATCAGCATGGCCGACGCCATTCGCGCCTACACCTGGGGCGCGGCCTACGGGCAGTTCGAGGAAGACCGCAAGGGCACGCTCAGCCCCGGAAAGTTCGCCGACCTGGTTGTGCTCTCGCAGGACGTCACTCGCGTGGCCCCGGTGGAGATTCTCCGCACTCAAGTGCTGCTGACGATGGTCGGCGGCCGAACCGTCTACGAGAGGAAATAGCTCGCCCTCGTGTCCCTCCCCCTGCACGTCAAGGCCGACCTGGCGTTGGCGGGCGTGGTCTTTGTCTGGGGGACCAGCTTCGTCATGGTCAAGGAAGCTCTGGCCGATGCCTCGCCGTTGATGTTCCTGCTGCTGCGGTTCGGGGTGGCGTCGCTGATTCTGCTTCCGCTTTTGGGTCGCCGCGTGAACTGGCGGGAGCCGCGCGCGGCCGGCGCCGGCCTGCTGCTCGGCTTCTTCCTCTTCGCCGGTTTTATTTTTCAGACCTTCGGGTTGCAGCACACCACGCCGAGCAAGTCAGCCTTCATTACTTCGCTCTCGGTCCCTCTAGTTCCGCTGGTTCTGGCGGTGCTCGCCCCGCGCCAGTTGCGCGCCCGGGCGCT
>JAXIPK010000188.1:0-3539 GCA_045402975.1 Acidobacteriota bacterium | reverse complement strand
TTGCCTTTGTCTTTGCCGCTGGTCACGGAAAGCGAGAGGCGCTTGCCGTGCGGCAGGCTCAGGCTGGAGTCGGTCTGGCTGACGACGGTGGCTTCCGGCACGCCGGGCGGCGCCGCCGTCGGCACCATCGTGGCCGTGGTCGCAGCTTGAATTGGAAAAGCGTTGTTGCAGCGCGTGCAGCGCACCTGCAAGTGCTGCCGGCCGACAAACTGCTTTTCATCCAGCCGGTATTTGGCTTTGCACTGTGGGCATTCGACAATCATAGTTCCGCCAATCCTACCATAACCCTCCAACCCTCTTGCTAGGGGAAGAATGGCCTACTCGAACAGGGAAGCCAGCTCGGCCAGATTGGCGACCACCAGGTCCGGCAGTGGCTGCGACGGGAACTCCACCCGGCTGCGCCGCACCAGGATGGTGCGCAGGCCGAGCTGGGACGCCGGGCCGATATCGTACTCAAACCCGAAGGCGGTGTGGGCGATCTGCGCCGGCGGCAGCCCCAGCCGCTCCAGCGCCCGCTGGAAAGGAACCGGCGAGGGCTTGTAGGCGCGGGCTTGCTGCGCCGTCATCAGCAGGTCGAACTCCACCCCAAGCTGCTTCACCGTCGCCTGGAGAATGTCGTCATCAATGTTGGAGATGATGCCCAGCCGCAGCCCGGCCTGCTTCAATCTCCGCAGCGCCGCGAGGGTATCCGGAAAAGGTTTCCACGTGGATATGGCATCGGCGAAGGCGGTGCCTTCGTTCACTCCCAGCGGCAACCCCTGCACCGCCGCCACTTCGACCACCGCCTCGCGGGCGATGTCGCGGTAGCGCGCGTAGTCGCGATGGATGCGGTCCCACTGCGCCCGCTCCCAGGCCTGAAAGAAGTTGTCGAGCACGTCGTCAAGGGGAACGTCGGCGGGCAGCAGCCCCGGGTTCTTCTCCAGCAGGCCGCGCACGGTTTGCTGCGCGCCACCTTCCCAATCAATCAGCGTCCCGTAGCAATCGAACGTGATGACTTGGACGTTTTCGAGTCGCACCGGCCGCGCCATGCGCCCAGCCTACCACAACAGGCAGGCGTCATTCCGAGCCCCGAATGCTGGCCGGGGCGAGGAATCTGCTTTTTCGCTCCTCGCGTTTCGGTCTACAATGGCAGCCTTTCCGGAGGGCCTTCAGCGATGCACGTGTTGGTCATCGGCAGCGGCGGGCGTGAGCACGCCCTGGCCTGGAAGCTGAAGCAAAGCCCGCGGGTCACCAAACTCACCTGCGCGCCCGGCAATGCCGGCATGGCAGCACTGGGCGACTGCGTGGCGGTGGATGTGAACGACGTCGCAGCACTTGCGTCGCTGCCGGAGACGCTAAAAGCCGACTTGACCGTCATCGGCCCGGAAGCGCCCCTGGTGGCCGGTGTGGCGGACGAGTTCGCGCGCCGCAGGCTGGCGGTTCTCGGCCCGACCAAAGCTGCGGCGGAGCTTGAAGGCAGCAAGGTCTTCGCCAAGCAATTCATGCAGCGCCACGGGATCCCGACGGCGAGCTTCGCGGTCTGCGCCGACCACGGCGATGCCTACAGCGCTCTGTGTGCGGTCGAGTGGCCGGTGGTCATCAAGGCCGATGGGCTGGCGGCGGGCAAGGGCGTGCGCATTGCCGACACCCCGGATGACGCCACCGCCATCGTCGAAGCCTTCATGGAGACGCGCGAGCTGGGCGAGGCCGGCGACACCATCGTGCTGGAGGAATACCTCGAAGGCGAAGAGCTTTCCTTCATCATTCTCACCGACGGCCAGAGCTACGTGCCGCTCGCGCCCACGCGCGACCACAAACGCGTCTTCGACGACGACCACGGACCCAACACCGGCGGCATGGGTGCCTACTCCGACGACGGCATTCTCGAGGCCGCGCTGCGGCAGCGCATTCTACGCGAGATTGTCGAGCCGACCCTGCGCGGCCTTGAAGCCGACGGTCGCCGCTACCAGGGCTTCCTCTACTTCGGCCTGATGCTCACCACCGACGGTCCCAAGGTGCTCGAGTTCAACTGCCGCATGGGCGACCCCGAGTGCCAGCCCCTGATGCTTCGCCTGGAGAGCGATCTGGCGGAAGTCTTGGAGAAGGCTGCCACCGGAAAGCTCGCCAACACGGAACTGCGCTGGAGCCGCGAGGCCACGGCGTGCGTGGTACTGGCCTCGGGCGGCTATCCGGGCAAGTATGAAACCGGCAAGCCCATCACCGGCATCGAAGAAGCCGAGAAGCTCGGCGCGGCCGTCTTCCACGCCGGCACCAAGCGCGCCGGAAAGGAGTTGGTCACGGCCGGAGGGCGCGTGCTGGGCGTCGCTGCGCGCGGCGCTGACTTGCGGGCCGCGGTCGAGCGTGCCTACGCCGCCGTCGAGAAGATTCGTTTTGAAGGGATGCACTGCCGGCGCGACATCGGCGCCCGGGCGCTTCAGAAGACGGGAACCTAGGAGGCAGATCGAGCGATGACAAAGGTGGGCGAGAAGGCGTTGGTGGGTGTGATTATGGGTTCAGACACCGACTGGCCGGTGATGAGCGAAGCGGTGAAGACGCTGAAAGAGTTCGGCATCCCTTGCGAGGTGGAGGTCACCAGCGCGCACCGCTCGCCGCAGCGCACGCATGAGTACGCCACGACGGCGGCGCAGCGCGGCCTCAAGGTCATCATCGTCGGCGCCGGTGGCGCTTCGCACCTTGCCGGCATCATCGCCGCCGAGACCACGCTACCAGTCATCGCCGTGCCGGTTGTCACCACGCCGCTCGGCGGCCTCGATGCGCTTTACTCCACCGTGCAGATGCCCGCCGGCATCCCCGTAGGCGTGATGGCCGTGGACAAGCCCGGCGCGCGTAACGCCGCCATCTACGCGGCGGAAATCCTCGCCACCGCCGACGGCGCGCTCGTTGACCGCCTGCGCAGTTTCAAGGAGCAGCTCGTCAAGTCGGTGGCCGAAAAATCCGCTCGCCTCAAGCAACAACTCGAGCAGGAGTAGGATGGGAGTGAGCTATGAACAACCGCTTGTGCCTATGTCTGGTTCTCCTCTTGTTGCCGCTGGCGGCGTGGCAGGACAGTTGCCGGCGGCAGCCTGAACAACCTCCTCCGCCCCCGCCGCCTGCGGCGGCGCCGGTGGCGCCTGCCGCTGAGCCGGTGGAGACGCCACCCGGCGAGCAGGCTGCGGGCGCAGAGGTGCTTCAGCCGAGCCTGACCCTGAAGTGGGAAGGTGGCGCGGAGGGGAAGCTGGTCGTCGAGCTCGGGATCAAGAATCCAGGCGCATCGCCGATTCGTTTGGGGTTCACCAACAGCGGCCGCGTCTGCGGGGTCGTCCTTGATTCGGAAACTGCCGCGAGCAAGGGACCGCGAGGGTCCAAAGGCGAGGGAGGGAAGGGCTACCGGTTCCCCCAAATGACGGCGCAGGTGATGGGAGAGGAAACCTTCGCGCCCGGCCAGACGCGCACCTTCCGCTACGAAGTGCCTCGCCGCGAGTTGGGCGAGTCGCTGGCGACCAGCTACACGGTCGACGCCTGGCTCTGCGGCCACGACAAGCTCCGCCAGCGCGCCACCG
>JAXIPK010000031.1:0-2952 GCA_045402975.1 Acidobacteriota bacterium | reverse complement strand
CGCCCGCCGGCCTCAACCAGACCCTGGCGACGCTCGGCCTGATGCCGGCCAATCTCGTGCCGCGCATGAACAAGGGCGGCACCGCGGAGGTCGGTGGGCTCAAGGTGACGATGGTGCACGCCGACCACAGTTGCGGCATCCTCGACGACGGCAAGATTATCTACGGTGGCGACCCCTGCGGCTACGTGGTGCGCTTTCCCAGCGGACTGGTGCTTTACCACTCCGGCGACACCAACGTCTTCGGCGACATGAAAATCATCGCCGAGCTCTACGCGCCGCAGCTGGCCTGCCTGCCCATCGGCGACCACTACACCATGAGCCCGCGCGAGGCCGCTTACGCCGTGCGGCTGCTGGGCGTCAAAGCGGTCATCCCCATGCACTACGGGACGTTTCCCATCTTGAAAGGCACGCCCGACGAACTGAAGAAGCTGACCGCCGACGTCAAAGGCTTTGAAGTTATCGCCCTGAAACCCGGCGAGAGCGTAGGCCGGCCATGAGCGGAATTACTGACCCCGAAGTCGAGAAATACTTCTACGGCCTGCTGCCGGCGCGCGACGCGGTGCTGACGGAGATGGAGCGCCAGGCCGGGCAGCGCAACATCCCCATCGTGGGCCCGGCGGTCGGGCGCGTTTTCTATCAGTACGCGCAACTGCTCAACGCCAGGCGCATCTTTGAGATGGGCTCGGCCATCGGCTACTCGACCATCTGGTGGGCGCGGGGCGCCGGGCTCGGCGCGACCGTTTACTACTCCGACGGCGACCCGAAGAACGCCGAGGAAGCCCGCGGCTACTTCGAGCGGGCTGGGGTCGCCGACCGCATTCAGATTCTGGTGGGGAATTCGCTGGAGTTGATTCAGCAGACTGAAGGCGAGTTCGACATCATCTTCAACGACGTGGACAAGCACTACTACCCCGAGGTCCTGCCGCTCGCCGTGCCGCGGCTGCGCAAGGGCGGGCTGTTCATCACTGACAACGTGCTGTGGTCGGGCCGCGTCGCGCGTCCCGCAGAGCGGGACGACCGCAATACACCCGCCATTCAGGAGTTCAACCGCCAGCTTTACTCGACCCGCAAGCTCTTTACGACCATTCTTCCCCTGCGCGACGGCCTCGCCGTCTGCCTGAAGCTATAAAGGACGGACCTCAGGGGCTAAAGCCCTCTTGGTGGAAGTACTCGTACGGCGGGGTTGAAACCCCGCCCTTCCAAAAACTACCAGAGCCCCCAGGCTCCTGCCTGGGGGACTCTTACGAAGGTTTGCTGGATTCTCCCCGAGGCGGGAGCCTCGGGGCTACGGGCAAGTTTGTGAGGTTTATTTGTGAGCCTGAGATTCCAGCCAGCGCTCGGCATCCATGGCGGCGCGGCAGCCGGCGCCGGCGGCGGAAACCGCCTGGCGGTAGACGTGGTCGTGGACGTCGCCGGCGGCGAACACTCCCTCGACGCTGGCCTGCGAGCCGTCCTTGACGATGAGATAGCCCGTCGGGTTCATCTCCAGTTGGCCTTTGAAGATGTCGGTGTTGGGCTGGTGGCCGATGGCGACGAACACGCCGTCCACTTTGCGCGTTTCTTCCTTGCCGGTCTTGAGGTTCTTGAGCTTCACGGCCTCAACTGTGTTCTTGCCCACGTCGAGGATGTCGGTGATGGTCGTGTCCCACACAAATTCAATCTTGGGGTTAGAGCGCGCCCGCTCGGCCATGATTTTGGAAGCGCGCAATTGGTCGCGACGGTGCACGACCGAAACCCTATTCGCGAACTTGGTGAGGAAGAGCGCTTCCTCCATGGCGGTATCGCCGCCGCCCACTACGATGACTTCCTTGCCGCGGAAGAAAAACCCGTCGCAGGTGGCGCAAGTGGAGACGCCGTGGCCGAGAAGCTTGCGCTCGGATTCGAGTCCCAGCAGCTTGGCCGAGGCGCCCGAGGCGACGACAAGCGCTTCCGCCTGGTAGGTGTTCTTCGAAGTCTTGATGGTGAACGGGCGTTTGCTCAGGTCCGCGGCTACGGCGGACTCGAGCACGTACTCTGCGCCAAAGCGCTGCGCCTGCTTCTTCATCAGCTCCACCAGCTCGGGCCCCTGGATGCCTTCGACGAACCCGGGATAGTTCTCCACCGCGGTGGTAAGCGAGAGCTGCCCGCCGGGCTCGTGGCCCTCCAGCACCAGCGGCTTCAGGTTGGCGCGGGCGGCGTAGATGGCCGCGGTTGAGCCGGCGCAGCCGGAGCCGAGAATGATCGCCTTGTAAACCATACTGGGTCCCCTTCTGTTGCAGGAATCAGGCGAGCCGAACGAAAGCGTATTCTACCTGTTTCTCGTTGCAGCCGCTGACACTTCATTGGATAATGGCGCGGCCAAAAAGTCGCGGGAGGGGGTCTCAATGAGCAAGCGTGAAGCGGGCGTCTACGCCATTCTGGAAACGTCAATGGGGCGGATGGTCTGCCGGCTCTTTGCCGACAAGGCGCCGCGGACGGTGGAGAACTTCATCGAGCTCGCCGAGGGCCGCAAGGAGTGGACTGACCCCAACACCAACGAGTACGTGAAGCGGCCGTTCTACAACGGCCTGGCCTTCCACCGCGTCATCCCCGACTTCATGATTCAAGGCGGCTGCCCGCTGGGCAACGGCACCGGCGGGCCGGGCTTCGAGTTCGAAGACGAGTTCCACAAAGACCTCAAGCACGACACCCCCGGCGTGCTTTCGATGGCCAACGCCGGGCCCGACACCAACGGCAGCCAGTTCTTTGTCACCGTGGCGGCGACGCCGTGGCTCGACAACCGGCACTCGGTTTTCGGAAAGATTGTCGAAGGGCTGGACGTGGCGGTGAAGATTTCTCGGGTGGCCCGCGACCGCAACGACAAGCCCCGCACGCCGGTGGTGCTGGAAAAGGTGACCATCGAGCGGGTCAGCTAGGCCCGCCCCGCACCCAAACACAAGGACAGCCCTGCACTTGGTTCGCAGCTGAGAAACC
>JAXIPK010000290.1:0-2670 GCA_045402975.1 Acidobacteriota bacterium | reverse complement strand
TTCGGGGGCGAAGGGGCGGCCAGCAGAAATGCCGAGGGAGCGGATGTTTCGCGCGTCGCTGCGGTGGACGCAGGCACGGGGCGAAGCCGGGAGCCGGGTGTGAAAGCCGCCCTGCACTGCCACAACTGCGGGACGCGGGCTGAGGTGGAGCTGAGCGAGCAACAGTCCGTGTCGCTCCGCAACCAGGGGTACGTCAACCGCGCCTGCCGCGAGTGCGTCGGCATCACCCGCTGGGAAATGCACGCCGCCCCGGAATCTGCGCCACCCCCTTCCTCTCTTCCTTTCGCCGGCTGCCGCGGGCGCATCCTGGTGATTGACGACGATATCGATGTCCTTACCATCCTGACCAAGGGCCTGGCGAAGCAGAAGTTCGACGTGGTGGCGGCGGACTCGGCGCGCGAAGCGCTGACCATGCTGGCGCGGGCCGATTTCGACGTGGTGGTGTCGGACATCCACATGCCGGAGTTCGACGCGCGGCAGCTGATGCAGTTCCTCGACGAGCACCTGCCCGACTACAAAGAACGCGTGGTGTTCATCAGCGGCGACACCGGGACGCCGGAGACGATGGAGTTCGTCGCCCAGCAGCGGCGGCCGTTCGTGCCCAAGCCGCTGGACATGCCCACGCTGCTGGAGGCCATCCGGCCCTTCCTGCGCGAGTCGGCCGGGTTTGTCCCGTACGAAGAGGCGGTGGTGGTGGCGGCGGTTGAGCCGGTGGCCGAACCCAAGCCGGCGTCGAGCGGGAGGACGTCGGAAGAAAAATCGGCGACCGAAGAAGCGTTGAGCTACGCGGTCATCAGCCTGCGCGGGGAAGTGAAGACGGTCAAGCGCACGCTCGATGAACGCAACGCCGAAGTGGAAGCGCTGCGGCGCGAGCTGGCGGGCCGCGAAGCCGACGGCCGCAAGCGCTTCGATGAGATGTACCAGGAGCAAGAGCGGCTGCGGGCGGAAGCGGCGGGGGCGCGGGCCGACCTCGAGCTGGCGGCGCAGCAGTTGGAGCAACTCCGGTCGCAAGTCGAGCGGTTGAAGCCCGACACCAGCGCGGCGGAGCGCGAAAAGGAGTTTGCCCGGCGCGAAGCCGAGCTGCAGAAGGAACTGAAGGAGGCGGCGCAGACAGCGCAACGGTTGGAGAAGGAGGCGGCGGCTCTTCGCCAGCAGGCGGTGGCGGCGGAGGCGCAAGCGGAGGCCGCGAAGCGGGAGATGGAAGGAGCGGTTCCGCAGCGGGAGCAGGCGGAAGCCGACGCGGAGCGCTGGCGGAAAGCGGCCGAAGAAGCCGGAGCGGAGGCGGAGCGAGCGCGGCGCGACCTGGCAGTGGCCTACGGACGCCACGAGACCGAGACCACCGAGCTGCGTCACAAGGCGGTGGAAGCGCAGAGCGAGATGGGGAAGTTGATGGGCGAGCTGCAGCAGGCGCAGGCTGAGGTGGGGAAAGCGCAGGAGGAGTTGAAGCAGACCCGGGAGGCGATGCAGCAGGCGGGGGCGGAGCTGCAGCGGGCGCAGGCAGTGATGAAGGAAAAGGAAGCGGCGCTTGATCCGGAAGAGAAGCGCCGGCTGGCGCAGCTGGAGGCGGTGCGCGAGAAGCTGGAGCAGGGGCAGTCGAGGGCGCTGAAGCTGGAGGCCATACTGCGCGAGTTCTACCTGCGCATCGTCAACCCGCTGACGGTGGCGGTGGCGACCACCGACCTGGCGTCGTCGAGCCAGTGGCTCAGCCCGCGCGACCGCGAGACGCTGCTGCTGCTGGAGCAGAACCTCGACCGTCTGCTGGAAGCGGTGAAGGTTTTGAAGAAGCAGATGCAGGAGCTGGGCATCGAGGTCGGCTGAGCCCCGCGGCGCTCAACGCCACAATCCCTCCTGAGAAAACAACCCCTTCATCGGTAGCTGCGGTCGAGAAGTTCGATGACGTGGAGGACTTCCTGTTTGGAGCTGGCCTGGGCGACGCCGGCGCGCAACTGGAGAATGCAGCCGGGGTTCGACGTGGCGATGACCGAGGCGCCGGTGGCACGAGCGCAGTCCATTTTTTCCTTGAGCAGGGCGCGGGCGACTTCGGGTTGGGTCAGGTTGTAGATGCCGGCGCTGCCGCAGCACTGGTCGGCGAGCTTCATTTCGACGAGCTCGAGGCCGGGGATGGCGCGGAGAAGCTGGCGTGGCGCCGCTTTGATTTTCTGGCCGTGGAGCAGGTGGCAGGAGTCCGGGTAGGTGACGCGAAGTGGGAGGGACTTTTCCGGCGCGCGTACGCCCAGTTCGACAAGGAATTCGGAGACGTCGCGGACTTTGCTGGCGAAAGCGTGCGCTCGTTCAAGCTGCCTCGAGTCATCGGAAAGGAGCTGGTGGTATTCCTTCAGGGCGGAGCCGCAGCCCGCGGTGTTGGTAACGATTGCATCAATGTCCCGGTGGCCGGTGCCACCCTTCGGCGAGCTCAGGGCATCGCCGGGCTCGGGGGTGGGGGGTAGAAAGGCGTCGAGGTTGGCGCGAGCGAGATGACGGGCCGTGTCGCGCACGCCGGCGTGGACGTGAAGGGCGCCGCAGCAGAGTTGCTCGGCGGGGACGACGACCTCGCAGCCGTTCTGTTGCAGCACGCGGATGGTGGCGCGGTTGAGCTCGGCGAAGGTCACCTGTTGCATGCAGCCGGCGAAGAGAGCCACGCGTGCCCTCGTACGCCCTTCGGGCTTCGGA
>JAXIPK010000350.1:0-2476 GCA_045402975.1 Acidobacteriota bacterium | reverse complement strand
TGTAGTAGCGCGAGTGGGAGGCATGGCCGCTCAGTGGCTGGGTTACCTCCCGGTGCAGCCGTATGGCGGTCCGGAGCGGGAGCTGCTGGGGGCGAGGGCGATCCTTGCCGCCCTATCCGGCAATGTGACGTTCTCCATCTTCACTGGGCTGGCGACTCTCTTTCTGCTGTTCATTCTGCGCGTCTTGCTGCGCAAGGGGTGGGCGGCGGCAGGCGCCTTCGTCCTCATCTTCACCTTTTTCGATGTGGTGGCGCCAACCGGGGCCCCCGTTGTCTTCGCGATTCGAGGACTGATCCTCTTTTCACTGACAGCTTTTGTTCTCATCCGCTTCGGACTCTTGGCGCTGATTGCCTCGACATTCTTCGGAGCGTTCCTGGGCAATTTTCCGTTGACCACCGACGGCTCCGCGTGGTACGCGGGCATCGGCTTTGCCGGAATCCTCCTGATGGCCAGTATGGCCTTCTACTCTTTCTACACGTCTTTGGGCGGCCGACCGATGTTCGGCGCGGCGACGCTCGAGGAGTGAGGTAGTTCAGCGGCCGAGCCAGGCCTGAGTGGCGGGGAGATTGATCACCACCATCGCCACGCTCGCCACGATGGCCAGCGCCGCGCTCCACACCATGAGGTTGACCCGCAGTTGGGCGCCGGGCGTCGCCGGCCGGCGGTCGCTGACGATTCGCCCCAGCGCCAGCCCCGTGACCAGCCCCCCGATGTGCCCGGCGTTGTCGAACGGCAGGAACAACCCCAGCGCCAGCCCAATCACCGCCCAGCGGATGAGTTGCGAGCGATAGTCGCGCGCGAAGCCGGAGCCGAACTTGAGCCGGCTGATGAGCACGCCGAGCAACCCGAAAATCGAAGCAGAAGCTCCCGCGCTCAGTCCCATAGGGTTCCACCAGGTGCTGAGCACGAAGCCGCCGATGCCGGTGACGAGATAGAGGAAAAGGTACCGCCGCGAACCGTAGGCCTCCTCCACCTGCGGCCCCAGTTGCAGCAGCGCAATCGAGTTGAACGCGATGTGCATCAGGTCCCAGTGCAGGAAGTTCGCCATTACCAGCCGCCACCACTCGCCGTAGCGGATCAGCAGCCCCTGCTTGGCGCCCAGCAGCAGCATGACGTTGGGATTCACGTTACCCGTCAGCGACATCGCGCCTTCCGCCGCCCGCGCGCTCACCACCCAGCACACGGCAAACAGCAGCAGGTTGGCGAAGAGCAGCGCGTAGGTCACCGGCGTCTCGGCGGGAATCACCGCCAAGCCCACGCGCTTGAACGCCGAGAGCGAAAGCGGCCCCTGCTTGGTCCCGCAGTTCGAGCAGACGTCCTGGTCGGCCCCTACCAGCAGGCCGCAGTTGAAGCACAGCCGTGGCTTGCGCTCGGGCTTGGTGAGCTCGGAGAAAAAAGTGGCGAGGCGCTCGCGGGCGCGGTCGAGCTTCCAACGCATTCGGGGCGAAAGCATCAGTAGTACGCGAATGACTTGTGTGTTCAGCGGGCGGTTCCTATAATACCCGCCAACCGCAACCGGGCAAGAAGTGTTTCCCCGACAATGTCGGGGCTAGGAGAAAAGGAATGGCCAAACGCGACTACGCAAGCAAGGGAGCGAAGCTGGGCCGGGAGCTGGGCCGCATCATCGCCCGGCTGGAAAAGGAAGCGCAGAAAGCGGCGCGCCGCGCCAAGCCGCTGGCGGCGACCGCCAAGCGGAAGTCCATCGGGCTGATGCGGCAGGCGGCCTGGGCGCTGAACAAGGCGGCCCTGGAGTTGGAGAGGACCGAGAAGCGCGGCCGCAAAGGCGGGAGCAAGCGGGCGCGGTGAGTCCCGCGCCTCAGTGGGGCCGGCGTCTCGCCGTCGCCACTCTGCTTGTCGTTCTGGCGATTGGTGTCGGCGGCTGCCGCCGCAAGCGTTCGGCCTCGTCCAGCCCGGCTTCTTCCTCTTCGCCGCCGGCGGTTCCGGGTTTGTATGTCGAAGAAGGGCTGGCCTCTTGGTACGGGCATCCCTACCACGGCCGGCCGACGGCCAACGGCGAAATCTACGACATGAGCAAGATGACCGCGGCGCATCGCACCCTGCCCTTCAATACTTGGGTGAAGGTCACCAACCTGGAGAACAAGAAGGAGACCAGGCTGCGCATCAATGACCGCGGGCCGTTCATCGAGGGGCGCATCATTGACCTCTCGCGCGTCGGCGCCGACGCCATTGCCATGCTGGGGCCGGGCACCGCGGTGGTGCGCGTTGAAGTGGTCGAGTCGCCGGCGGGCGTCTCCATCGAAGCCTTCTACGGCGTGCAAGTCGGCGCGTTCAAGATAGTGGCCAACGCCGAGCGGATGAAGCAGGAGCTCTCCAAGAGCTACCGCGATGTCAACGTGGTCGTCTACGATGCGCCGGATGGGCTTTACTACCGCGTGCGCGTGGGTCGCACGCCGACCATTGAGGAAGCTCAAAAGCTTGCCAGCCGGCTCAAGCGCGAGCCCGACATCGCGGCGAC
>JAXIPK010000234.1:0-2433 GCA_045402975.1 Acidobacteriota bacterium | reverse complement strand
CGCACCGAGAACACCGTGCAGGCGCGCGTGCTGATCACCCGCCCCGCACTGGTGACCTTCCTTCGTCCGCCGGCGAAGACACCTCCGGCTACGCAGGGCGCACCCTCGAGCAAATAGGACGAACTAACCGCCGTGGCGCATCAAGCTGCGGCTGGCGGTTGATGTGCTTTCATGGCGCAGGAAGCGCCAGGGATTGACGGGCGCGTCATAGAGGCGGACTTCGTAGTGCAAATGCGGGCCGGTGGAGCGGCCGGAGCTGCCGACGTACCCGAGAACATCGCCGCGGTGCACCGACTGGCCGGAATTGACGCGGAAGGCGGAGAGATGCGCGTACCAAGTGGTGAGGCCGGCGCCGTGGTCAATCACCACCAGCCGGCCCGAGCCTGACTTCGGCCCCACCCAAACCACAAAGCCATCGGCGGCGGCGTGAATCGGTTCGCCGTAGGTGGCCGCAATATCCACGCCGGAATGGAACGTGCCTTCCCCGCTGAAGGGATCGAGCCGGTCACCGAAGCCGCCGACCAGTTGCCCGCGCACCGGCCACAGCGACGGCGTGTGCGTGAGCGTCGCCAAATCTTTCCCCGGCAGCGGCCGCGCGCCGTTGGCGTAGAGGCTGACGGCGGTGGCGTTGTAGCGCAGGTACTGGAAGCGGGCCAGCGTCTCGCTGAACTCGTAGGAGGGCGCACGGACTTCGTCCACCGTTTCCAGCGTGCCGAAGGGTGTTTGCCGCACGCGCATCAGGCCGTAGGTGAGGGCAACTTCGTTGGCGAGCGATTCGAGCGTCGTCAGCCGCTCGTGGGTTTCGGCGTAGCTCGCCTGCAAGTGGAGGTTCTGCCGCTGCACGCGCTCCCAGTCGGCGCGCAGTTGGTTGTAGTCGGTGACCTTGACCAGCAGGTGGGCGTAGCTCGCCACTCCGGCCAGAATCGTGCCGGCGCCGACCAGCGCCGCCACCAACGTCAGGTGGACGACACTCCCCGGCACCTTCAGCTTACGAACACGGCCGTTGGGATCGTGGGCAAAGACCAGCGTGTAGAACCGCTTCGACATTCCCCCACTTCTCGATTGCGGTTGTGCGGCGCGCCTTCACGACGCGTCGGTGCTTCCCACCAGAAGCAAGGACAACTGTTTCGCAGGCCAAGCGTTTGTACCCTGCCTGCTAAAGGGTGTCAAGCGAAATTAGCCTTCGGCACGCGTCGGCGAGTAGAATGGACCCATGCGTGGTGAAGGCGAAATCATCCGTTTTCTCGCCGAGCGCTTTCGTGCCGGCGGCGCGGTGCGGGTGGGCATCGGGGATGACGCGGCGGTACTGGCCGGCGATGCGCGCCGCGACTGGGTGCTGACCACCGACCTGCTGGTCGAAGATGTTCATTTCATCCGTCGCTGGCAGCCGCCGCGCGCCGTGGGATGGAAAGCGTTGGCGCGCTCGCTCTCCGATGTCGCCGCCATGGGCGCGCGACCTGTCGCCGCGCTCGTCGCCCTCGCTCTTCCCGCCGACACACCCAACACCTGGGTTAAGGAATTTTTCCGCGGCATTGATGTGCTGGCGCGGCGCCTCGACGTGCGCGTCATCGGCGGCGACCTCTCGTCCGCTCCGCTGGTGGTCGCTGACGTCCAGGTGCTGGGCGAGGTCGAGAAAGGCCGCGCCGTGCTGCGCAGCGGCGCCCGCCCCGGCGATCTTATCTTCTCCAGCGGCACGCTTGGACTTTCCCAGCTCGGGCTGCTCCACCTGCGGACGGGCGGCACGTCGGCGCAGCCGCTGCTGAAGCGCGCCCTGCGCGCGCACTTCTATCCCTGGCCGCGTGTGGCGCTGGCGCGCGCCCTGCAACGCTATCGGCCCAGCGCCCTGATTGATCTCAGCGACGGTCTTTCCACCGACTTGCATCACCTCTGCCAGGCCAGCCGCGTCGGCGCCTGCCTGTTTGCCGCGCGGTTGCCGGTGGTGGAACTGTCGGCGCCGCTCGCGCGTCGCTTGCACACCACAAGCATGGAGCTGGCGCTCAACGGCGGCGAAGACTACCAGTTGCTCTTCACGCTGCCGCGCTCGCGTCCGCAGCCGCTGCCGAAAAGTCTGGAGGGTGTTCGCTTGACCGCGATCGGTGAGATTACGCGCGACCCGCGCGTCGTGCTGGTGGATCCTGCCGGCCGCGCCGAGCGCCTTCCGCCCCGCGGCTGGGATCACTTCCGCCGCTCCCTGTAGGTGTCATCCCGAGCGAAGCCCCGCCCTTTCGGTGAAAGGGCAAGACGAGGGATCTGCTTTTAGGTTTGAATCAGTGGGCAGACATTCCTGTCTGCCTCCTTCCGATTCAACGAATCAGCGGTTAGCTAATCAATAGGTTGGTAGTACGACTCTCCCGCGCACGCCCGGCAGAGCATGCGACCGTCGCGCACCACTTCGCGCTTGAAGTTGATTCCCTCGCCGCACTGCGCGCAGAC
>JAXIPK010000349.1:0-3585 GCA_045402975.1 Acidobacteriota bacterium | reverse complement strand
ACCTTGGCGAGGCCGCCGCCGCCCAGCAGGTGCGCGGCGGCATCGAAGCCGTCTTCGCCGCCGGCGGGCCGCTCACACATGACCTGGGCGGCAGCGCCACCACCGACGAGTTCACCAACGGCGTCATCGCGGCCATCCAGCGCCTGCGCTCCGGCGCTCCCGTTCAAGCGTGACTCCCAACAAACCTTCAGTCGCAGTGGTGCTCTTTCAGCTCGGCGGGCCGGACTCGCTCGCGGCGGTCGAGCCGTTCCTGGTCAATCTCTTCTCTGACCCCGACATCATCGACTTCCCTTTCGCCCGGCTGGCCCGGCCGACCTTGGCACGCCTCGTGGCCCGCAACCGTGCCGGCAAAGTCCGCCACCACTATGAAGAAATCGGATGCGGTTCGCCCATTCGCAAGCTGACTGAGCGGCAGGCGCGGGCGCTCGAACAGCAGCTTCAACCATCAGTCAACTCGCGTGTTTGGGTGGCGATGCGCTACTGGCATCCCCTGACCGAAGAAGTGGCGCGTGAAGTGGCCGCGGCGCGCCCCGATGAGCTGGTGCTCCTGCCGCTCTATCCGCAATATTCCCGCGTCACCACCGGCAGCAGCCTCAACGAATGGAACCGGCGGGCGACACGGCTGGCGGAAATCCCCACGCATGTGGTGCGCGAGTTCTATCAGCACCCGCTCTATCTCGACGCGCTGGTGGAGAACATCACAGAGGCGCTGGCGCGCTTCCCTACTGGAGACTCTGTGGCAATAGTTTTCAGCGCCCACGGCGTTCCGATGAGCGTCATCGAAGCCGGCGACCCCTACTGCCGTCAGACGGAGGAGACCGTTGAGCTGGTCATGCAGCGCCTGCCTGCGCAGGCAGGCGGCCGTTGGCCGCATCCGCATGTGCTCTGCTACCAAAGCCGCGTGGGGCCGGGCCGCTGGACCGAGCCTACGCTCCACGCCACGCTGAAGAGCCTGAGAATCGGCGGCGCTACCCGCGTCCTGGTGGTCCCCATCTCCTTTGTCACCGAGCACATTGAAACTCTGCACGAAATCGACATCGAAGCGCGCCAGCAGGCCGCCCAACTCGGCTTCCGGCAGTTCGAAATGATGCCGGCCCTCAACGACTCGCCGCGCTTCATCCACTGTCTGGCCGACCTGGTGCTGAAAGAGGTAGGTGTAGGAGTTCCGCGGTAGTGCCGAGTTCGCTTGACAGTCCCATTTGTATTCAATATAAGATTCCAACTTCGAGCAGCAGGAGCCCCAAGCAGCGCACCTTGTCCGCTCTAGGCGGACTATTGGCGCGGAGGTGAGCGGCGAGGAATGAGCACGTCTCCCGCGGTGACAGACAAAGCAGCCGCTGAAGCCGCCCCGAAGCCTTCCATTGAACCCGTCAAGCTTCGCCGGCGCATTGTGTGGGCGATTATCTGGAGCTTCGTCGGGGCCCTGGGCTTGATGATCATGCGGTTCTTCTTCCCCCGGGCCCTGTTCGAGCCCAAGACCCAGTTCATCGTCGGCGCCCCGGCGGATTTTGGCCTCGGCGTCGAGACCAAATTCCAGCAGGAGTTCCGAATCTGGGTGGTGCGCAAGCCCGACCGGCTCTTTGTCATCTATGCCCGCTGCACGCATCTCGGCTGCACGCCCGACTGGAAGCTGAGCGAAAACAAGTTCAAGTGCCCCTGCCACGGCAGCGGCTACGACAGTGACGGAGTGAACTTCGAAGGCCCGGCGCCGCGGCCGATGGACCGCGCCTACGTCGAAATGAACGCTCAGGGCCAGGTGGTGGTCGACGTCAGCCGCCTCTACAAGTGCGAGAAGGGCAAGCGCTGCGAGTTTGACGACGGCGACGGGGGCTCCGGCGCCTATCTCGCCGTCTAGTTTCCGGAGAACGCATGGCGGACGAAAACCAGGGCAAGCCCGACAACGGCGCCGAGAAGGGCGTCCAGGCGCTCCTCGACAAAGCGCAGGAAGCCCGCAAGGTTGTCGAGGAGAAGGCGCGCGAAGAAATCTCCGCGCTCAAAGAGCCGGAAAAGACCCAGCTCTACCGCTCCATCTTCCGGGTCAAGCACGACGAAGAACCACGCAACCGCGCCCTCAGCGTTCTTACCAACGTCTTCTTCCACCTGCACCCCGCCAAAATCAACCGCGACGCCGTGCGCTACGCCTACACCTGGGGCATGGGCGGGATTACGTTCTACGTTTTTCTGGTGCTCACCCTCACCGGCGTGCTGTTGATGTATTACTACCACCCGACGAAGGTGCAGGCGTTCCGCGACATCCTCTACCTTGAGCACGACGTTCCCTTCGGACTGCTGCTCCGCAACATGCACCGCTGGGCGGCCCACCTGATGGTGCTGACGGTGTGGCTGCACATGTTCCGCGTTTTTCTCACCGGCTCCTACAAGAGCCCGCGGGAGTTCAACTGGTGCATCGGAGTGTTGCTGCTGGTGTTGACGCTGCTGCTCAGCTTCACCGGCTACCTGTTGCCGGACGACCAGTTGGGCTTCTGGGCGATCACCGTCGGCACCGGCATGGCTCGCGCCACGCCGCTGCTGGGTCATGAAGGGCCGTTGGGGCCGCAACTGGGGATGACGCCCTACAACGACGTGCGCTTCGCCCTGCTGGGCGGCTCGATTGTGGACGCCAACGCCCTGCTGCGCTCCTACATCTGGCACTGCATTGCCCTGCCTCTGGTGGCGTCGATCTTCATGGTGGTGCACTTCTGGCGGGTGCGGAAGGATGGCGGCATCTCCGGCCCCGCGCCGGTGATGCTGGAATCGGAAGTCAAGGAACAGAAAGGCCCCCGGCCGGTCATCATGCGGCCGAGCGGCCGGCAACGGTAAGGAAGGAGTCGGATGGGCTTCGATTGGCACCAGTTGTGGGAGATCACCTCGACTCCCGACAACATCCCCATTGTCGGCCTTCTCTTCCTGGTTCCCTTCTATACCTGGTACGCCTTCCGGCAAGCGCTGGAGAACGACCGCCTGGTGATGCAACTCGAGAAAGATCCGGCGCTCGCCAAAAGCCACCACCGCAAGACTTTTCCCTACAAACCGGAGTGGCCGCGCGAAGTGCACACCTGGCCCTACCTGATGCGGATCGAGTTCCTCGCCGCCATCATCGTCACTTTCATTCTGATGATCTGGTCCATCACCCTCAACGCGCCCCTGGAAGAGCCCGCCAATCCCAACCTCACCATGAACCCGGCCAAGGCGCCCTGGTACTTCCTCGGCTTGCAGGAGATGCTGGTTTACTTCGACCCCTGGATTGCCGGCGTGGTGATGCCGACGCTGATCATTCTCGGCCTCATGGTCATCCCCTACGTGGACGCCAACCCCTTAGGCAACGGCTACTACACCTTCCGCCAGCGGCGCATCGCCATCCTGTCTTTCTGCTTCGGATTCCTCGGGCTATGGGTGTTGATGATTACCATTGGCACGTTCATTCGCGGCCCGGGTTGGATGTGGTTCTGGCCGGGACAGACCTGGGACCACAACAAGTTGGTCTTCGAGGTCAATCGCGACATCTACGACGTGTGGCTCTTCAGCTGGATTCCGGGCATTCACTCCTGGCCAGGAAAAATCATCTTCGGCGGGCTGGTGGTGGGC
>JAXIPK010000119.1:0-6073 GCA_045402975.1 Acidobacteriota bacterium | reverse complement strand
GAATGAGGCCTCCAGCCCCGCAAGCGAGAGGTGTGACATGAAAGTTACTCTCTCCGTCATCAAAGCCGATGTCGGTTCCATTGGCGGCCACACCCGACCTTCCGACGCGATGATGGATGTGATCAACGCCCGCATCCAGAGGGCCATCAAGGAAAAGCTCCTCATTGACGCCATGGCCACCTACACCGGCGACGACATCGCCCTTTTGATGAGCCACACCGAAGGCGTCAGCTCCGCTCCGGTGCACAACTTTTCCTGGGAGTGCTTCCTCGCCGCCACCGAGATGGCCGGCCAGCAGGGCCTCTACGGCGCGGGGCAGGACTTGCTGGTCGACGCGCCCTCCGGCAACGTGCGCGGCGCCGGCCCGGCGGTTGCCGAGATCGAATTCGAGCGCGACCCCAAGAGCAAGCATCGCCCCGCCGAAGCCATCCTGATCTTCGCCGCCGACAAGTGCGGCCCCGGCGCCTACAACTATCCCTTCTACTCGGTCTTCTGCGACCCGATGCACAACGGCGGACTGCTGCTCAATCCCACGCACCACCAGGGATTCACGCTCACCATCATCGACATGGACCACAAGGCCAGGAACAGCGACCGGGTCATCAAACTCGATGTCCCCGAGCGCGTCTGGGACGTCGCCTGCCTGCTGCAGAACCCCGACCGGTTCGCCATAGAGGCCATCCACTCCCGCTGCCAGCCCCACGAGCAGGTCGCTTCCATCTCCGCCACGCGCCTGCACAACATCGCCGGGAAATACACCGGTAAGGACGACCCTGTGGCGCTCATCCGCACGCAGGGCATCTTCCCCGCCCCGGAAGAAGTCGTGCACCCGTTCACGCTGGGCCACTTCGTCGCCGGCGATTGCCGCGGCTCGCACGTCATGCCCATCATGCCCTGCGCCATCAACACCCCGGTCGCCGGGCCCTATTGCCTGCCGCTGGTTTCCTGCCTGGCATTCTCCATGTGCGCCGACGGCACCTTCACCAAGGACTGGGTCGACCTGTTCGGCAACGTGGCCTGGGACGCCGCACGCCTCAAGATTCAGTCCAAAGCCGACGAGTGGCGCCGCCAGGGCTTCATCGGCCCCACGATGGCCTCGCACACCGAGCTCGCCTACACCGGCATCGTCGACACGCTTAACGTGCTCGAGAAAGAGTTCACCGTCCGCAAGGAAGCCAAAGAGCTGGTCGGCAGCGAAGCCGACGATTAGCGCCCTCCCCCGGCCAGGGGGTAGGGTAGCCTGCCCGGCGGGGCGTCATGCGTTCCGGATGCATCCGAACGCATGGGAAGGGCACTCCATGAACCGCCCCCGAGCCCCAGCACCACCCTCTTGACAGGTCTTGACCCTCCCGAGTACATTAGCAGTCGAACTCGGTGAGTGCTAATGGCAGTTGCACTCCCCGCGGGAGACCTGTCCGCCCCGGCGGACAGGGAGTTGGCCCGCAAGACATTCAATACAAGTTCTCAGAAGGAGGACTGTCCATGGCAAGGATCAATGTTCGACCCCTGCACGATCGCATCCTGATCAAGCGCATCGAGGAGCAGGAAACGGTCAAAGGCGGCATCATCATCCCCGACACGGCCAAAGAGAAGCCGCAAGAGGGAGAAGTGATCGCTGTCGGCACCGGACGCAAGGAGAAAGACGGAAAGATCATCCCGCTGGACGTCAAGCCGGGTGACCGCATCCTGTTCGGCAAGTATTCCGGCACGGACATCCGCATCGCCGATGAGGAGTACCTCATCGTCCGCGAAGAGGAAGTCCTGGCCGTGCTCGAGCCCGCTGCGGTGGGCGCGAAGAAGTAACCAAATTCCTAGGAGGAAGCAACTATGCCAGCCAAGCAAGTGGTTCATGGAGAGGAATCGCGGCAAGCGATTCTGCGCGGCGTCAACGTCCTGGCCAACGCCGTGAAAATCACGCTCGGCCCCAAGGGCCGCAACGTGGTCATCGAGAAGAAATTCGGTCCCCCGTCCATTACCAAGGACGGCGTGACCGTGGCCAAGGAAATCGAATTGAAGGACCCGCTGGAGAACATGGGGGCGCAGATGGTGCGCGAGGTCGCCAGCAAGACTTCCGACGTGGCCGGCGACGGCACCACCACCGCCACCGTGCTCGCCCAGTGCATCTTCCGCGAAGGCTTGAAGAACGTCGCCGCCGGCTCCAACCCCATGGCGCTCAAGCGCGGCATCGAGAAGGCGGTCGAGGTTGTGGTCGAGGAGATCAAAAAGCTCTCCAAGCCGGTCGCCGGTGAGGCCATCGAACAGGTGGCCACCATCAGCGCCAACAACGACAAGACCATCGGCAAGATCATCGCCGAAGCCATGAAGAAGGTGGGCAAGGACGGCGTCATCACCGTGGAGGAGTCCCGCACCATGGAGACGACGCTGGAAGTGGTCGAGGGCATGCAGTTCGACCGCGGCTACCTCTCCCCCTACTTCATCACCGACCCCGAGCGCATGGAGTGCAAGCTCGAGGACGTCTACATCCTCATCCACGAAAAGAAAATCAGCTCGATGAAGGACCTGCTGCCGCTGCTGGAGCAGATTGCCCGCGCCGGCAAGCCGCTGGTCATCATCGCCGAGGACGTCGAAGGCGAGGCCCTGGCCACGCTGGTGGTCAACAAGCTGCGCGGCACGCTGCAGTGCTGCGCCGTCAAGGCCCCCGGCTTCGGCGACCGCCGCAAGGCCATGCTGGAGGACATCGCCACCCTCACCGGCGGCAAGATGATCGCCGAAGAGGTGGGCATCAAGCTGGAGAGCGTGAAGCTGGAAGACCTCGGGCGGGCTAAGAAAATCAGCGTCGACAAGGACAACACCACCATCGTCGAAGGCTACGGCAAGCACGACGCCATCGAAGGCCGCGTCAAGCAGATCCGGGCGCAGATCGAGGAGACCACCTCGGACTACGACCGCGAGAAGCTGCAGGAGCGGCTGGCCAAGCTGGTGGGCGGCGTGGCCGTCATCAAAGTCGGCGCCGCCACCGAGACCGAGCTGAAGGAAAAGAAGGCTCGCGTCGAGGACGCCATGCACGCAACGCGCGCAGCCGTGGAGGAAGGCATCGTCCCCGGCGGCGGCGTGGCTCTGGTGCGCTCCATCGGCCCGCTCGACAAGGTCAAGGCGGACGCCGATGAGCACATCGGTGTCAACATCCTCCGCCGCGCCCTGGAAGAGCCGCTGCGCCAGATCGCTCTCAACGCCGGCTCCGAAGGCGCCATCGTCGTCGAGCAGGTCAAGACCAACTCCAACGCCAACTTCGGCTTCAACGCCGAGAGCGGCGAGTTCGGCGACCTGGTCAAGATGGGCGTCATCGACCCCGCCAAGGTCACTCGCCTCGCCCTCCAGAACGCCGCCTCCATCGCGGCTCTCATGCTGACCACGGAAGCGCTGGTCGCGGAGTTCCCCGAGGAGGAGAAGAAGGGCGCGCCCGGCATGCCGGGTGGTGGTGGAATGGGAGGAATGTACTAAGTCACTTCCCAACAATTCCACCCTGAGCGGAGCCTCGACGCAGTCGAGGCGAAGTCGAAGGGCGGCATGGGCGGGATGTACTAGGCGTTACGCGGTAACGACTACCCGTTACACGATCGAGGCCCCGGGAATCCCCCGGGGCCTTGCTTTTGTTTGCAGCCTTGCCAACGTTCTCGACATCGGATACAACGAGTGAGGATGGAGTCGAGACCATGCGTGGATGGAATCTGTTGCCGCTGGGGGGCTTCGTGGTCGTGGTAGGAGCGTTCTTGAGCTACTACCTGTTCTTCGCCCAATTCCCTGCCACGCGCGACGTTCCGTGGCTGAATCTGCTTCTCTTCGCCCTCGGTCTCATCGTGCTGGGAGCGGGCGTCCGCCGCGCCTTCGCACCGCCAGGCCGATGGTTCGGCAAGATCAGCGCCAGCCTGCTCTCGGTGCTGAGCGTCTTGATTCTCTCCTTCTTCTCCTTCCACATCTTTTCCTTTTCTGCGCAGCTTCCCGCCTCCGCGGGTGCGCCCAAAGTCGGCGAGCCAGCGCCCGACTTCACGCTCCCCGACGCGAACAATCAACCGGTCAAGCTCTCCGACGCGGTAGCCGACCTAGGCACGGAACCGGGCAAAGACCGTTATGTACTGCTGGTCTTCTACCGCGGCTACTGGTGACCCTTCTGCAACTCCGAGTTGCGGGGTTTAGAAAAGAGCCTGGACGAGTTCAAGAAGCGCGGCGTGCGCATCATCGCCATCAGCGTGGATTCGCCCGACACCAACCGCGAGCACGCCGCCAAACAGGGCTACACCTACACTTTTCTGTCCGATGAAAAACGCGAAGTCATCCGGCAGTATGACATCCTCCACGCCGACGGTGGGCCCACCGGTGACATCGCTCGCCCCGCCGAATTCCTGATTGACTCCACCGGAACTGTCCGCTGGGTGAACCTAACCGAGAACTACCGCGTCCGCCCGCGCCCCGACGACATCCTCAAAGTCGTCGACTCGCTTTCCGACGGCGGTTAAGGTAGGCCTGCCCGCCGAAGCCCGGAGGGCGTAGGCGGGGATTGTCAACTTCGTTTGGTTTTGAGTATAGTCGCCTCCGGGTCGCGGAAGTCCAATCGGGGGGCGTCCTCGAACCCTGCCCGCCGAAGCCTTGGCGCAGGCGGGCCTTGCCCAGACAACTAAAGGAGAACCCTGTGGCGAATGTCCTGACTCGGCTCCTGCCGCGCGAACAATCTTTCTTCAAGAAGTTCACCGACCTTACCGAGACGATTCAGGGGGGCGCCCAGGAGCTGGACAAGCTCTTCGCGGATTATGAAAACCTGGCCGCCCACACCCAGCGCATCAAAGACTTCGAGCACCGCGGCGACGACCTGACCCACGAAATCATGACCAAGCTCAACCAGACCTTCGTCACTCCGTTCGACCGCGAAGACATCCACGAGCTCACCACCAAACTCGACGACGTCATCGACCTCATTGACGCCGTGGCCACACGCCTCAACATCTATCGCGTCGGCAAGCTGCGCCCGGGCGCCGCCGAGATGGCCGACATCCTGGTGCGCGCCACGGCTGAAATCCACGCCGCCGTCTCGCACCTCCAAAAGCAGGACGGCATCATGGACCACGTCATCGAAATCAATCGCCTCGAAAACGAAGGCGACACCGCGGTGCGCAGCGCCATCGCCCGCCTCTTCGACGAGGAAAAAGATCCCTTCGAGGTCATCAAGTGGAAAGAGATTCTGGAAGTCCTGGAAACCGCCACCGACAAGTGCGAGGACGTCGCCAACGTCCTCGAAACCATCGTGCTCAAGAGCGCCTAGTTCGTCCGTGGATTCCGTCACCCTGCTCTACCTGATTGTCGCCACCACCCTGCTGTTTGAGTTTGCCAACGGCTGGAACGACGCCGCCAACTCCATCGCCACCATCGTCTCCACCCGCGTCCTGAGCCCGCTGGCAGCCGTCGTCTGGGCCGCCTTCTGGAATTTCTTCGCCGCCTTCGTCTTCGGCACCGCGGTGGCCAGGACAATGGGCAAGGGCCTGGTGCACCTGGAGATGGTCAATGAATGGGTGCTACTTGCCGGGCTGTTCGGTGCCGTCATCTGGACTTCCGTCTGCACCTGGATGGGCCTGCCCATCAGCGTCTCCCACTCGCTGATGGGCGGCTATGGCGGCGCCGCAGTGGCCCGCGCCGGCCTCGACGCCTTGATTGTCGGCGGCTGGACCAAGCCGGTGATCTTCATCTTCGTCGCGCCGTTCATGGGCTTCTTCGCCGCCCTGCTCGTGACCCTTGCCACCACCTGGCTGCTGCGCCGCCAGCCGCCGCAGCGCGTCGACCGCTGGTTCCGCCGCCTCCAGCTTGTCTCCGCCGCCGGCTACAGCCTCGGCCACGGCACCAACGACGCGCAGAAAGGCATGGGTATCATCTGGGCGGCCTTGATCGCTATCGGCTGGCTCTCCTCCGACACGCCGCATCCTCCCTGGTGGGTTATAATTGCCTGTCACCTCGCCATCGCCAGCGGCACAGTAGCCGGTGGCTGGCGCGTCATCAAGACGATGGGACAACACATCACCAAGCTCACGCCCTTCGGCGGCTTCGCTGCCGAGACCGCGGGCGCGCT
>JAXIPK010000123.1:0-1538 GCA_045402975.1 Acidobacteriota bacterium | reverse complement strand
GAGCGCATCTCCCGGGTGCGGCTTGCGCAGGCGGCGCTGTTTCTCCCGCCCCTGGCGCTCACCCTGGCCCTCCTGACCTTGCCGGCGGACATGTACGGACAGTGGCTCCTGCTCAAGTACGAACAATCGGTGCAGAGCTGGGGTTCGTGGCTCGGGGACTGGGCCAAGGCCCAGTTGATCAGCATCTTTGTCAGCATCTTCCTGGTCTGGATTCTCTACGCCGTGATGCGCCGCAGCCCGACGCGCTGGTGGTTCTATTTCTGGCTGGCGGCCCTGCCCATCCTGCTCTTGGTTTTCTTCCTCACGCCCTTTGTGATTGAGCCGCTGTTCTTCAAGTTCGAGCCTTTGGACAAGACCCAGCCGCAACTCGTCACCGAGATTGAGAAGGTCGTCCACCGCGGCGGTCTGAGCATCCCCCGCGAGCGCATGTTCGAGATGAAGGCCAGCGAGAAGCTGAAGTCGGTGAACGCCTACGTCACCGGCCTCGGCGCCTCCAAGCGCGTGGTGGTTTGGGACACCACGATCCAGAAGACTACCGTGCCGGAGACGCTGTTCGTCTTCGGCCACGAGATGGGGCACTACGTGCTCGGCCACATCTGGAAGGCCATTATCTTTCTTGCCGCTGTCCTGCTGGTCTTTCTCTACCTCGGCTACCGCGGCATGCACTGGATACTGGCGCGCTGGGGCACCGCCTGGGGCGTCCGCGGCGTGGACGATTGGGCTTCGCTGCCGGCGCTTTTCCTGCTGCTTTCCGTCTTCGGATTCCTCTCTTCGCCGCTCACCAACAGCTTCGGCCGCTACCAGGAACACCAGGCCGATATCTACGGCCTCGAGATCATCCACGGCTTGGTGCCGAACTCGCAGCAGGCCGCGGCGCACTCTTTCCAGATTCTCGGCGAGGTCAACCTTTCCGACCCCGATCCGAGCGCGTTCATCAAGATCTGGCTCTACAGCCACCCGCCGCTCAAGGAACGCATCGACTTCGCCGTCACCTACGACCCGTGGTCGAAAGGCGAAGCGCCCCAGTTCGTGCCGTAACTGATAACGGAAAGCTGCTAGTTGGCAACTAAAACCAACGTGCGTTCGATATCGCCCAAGCTGACCTTCAAGCCGCTGACACCCGGACGGTGGCGGGACTTGGAGAAACTCTTCGGACCGCGCGGCGCCTGCGGTGGCTGGTGCATGTGGTGGCGGCTGCGCCGGTCGGAGTACGACCGCGGCCGCGGCGCCGGCAACAAGCGCCGCATGAAACGCCTGGTGAAGTCGGGTGAGCCGCCCGGGCTGCTGGCCTACGCCGGGCGCGAGCCGGTGGGCTGGATTTCGCTCGCCCCGCGCCCGCAGTTTCCCGTTCTCGACCGCTCGCGCGTGCTGGCGCCCGTGGATGAGAAACCCGTGTGGTCGGTGGTCTGCTTCTTCATCGCCAAGGGCTGGCGGGGGAAGGGAGTTGGCACAAAGTTGCTGGAGGCGGGAGTGAAGTACGCCCGGCGCCGCGGCGCCAGGATGGTCGAGGGCTATCCGGTCGCCCCGCGAAAGGGCCG
>JAXIPK010000337.1:0-5053 GCA_045402975.1 Acidobacteriota bacterium | reverse complement strand
GGCAGCACCACCACCGAGCCGGCGTGCTCGACCACTTCCCGCATCGCCGCCGGGCGCGGAGCGACGCCGCGCAGCGACGGCTCCTCCACCCAATCGCGCCGCACTCGGAACACCCGCCCGCGGAAAACAATCTGGCGGCTGCGGACTACCGCTTTCGGGTTGCGCTTCATCGCCGCGCACTATAACATTCTGTTTCGGACTCTCCCATGCCCGATTCGCTGTCCACACTCATCGTCGACGACGAAAAGCCCGCCCGCGACGAGCTTGCCTTCCTGCTCAAGTCCATCCCCGAAGTCACTGTGGTCGGCCAGGCCCGCAACGGGCTGGAAGCCCTGACCTTCATCAAAGAGAAATCGCCCGACCTGGTTTTCCTCGACGTCCAGATGCCGGGCCTGGACGGCTTCGGCGTCATCAAGAAGCTGGTGAAAGAAAAAGTCCGGCTGCCGCAAATCGTTTTCGCCACCGCCTACGACCACTACGCCGTGCAGGCCTTCGAAGTGAGCGCTGTCGACTACCTGCTCAAGCCCTTCGACCGCGGCCGGCTCTCCAAAGCCATCGCGCGCGCTCGCAAGTTCAAGGAATCCGAGCCGAGCGCCGACGAGCGCTTCCGCGCCCTGCTCGAGCAGGTGGGCACTCGCGCCGCCGCGCCCGCGAAGATCCTGCTCAAGACCCAGCAGCGGCTGCTGCTGGTCGACGCCGATGAAATGGTCTACGCCACCATCGAGGACGGCCTCATCACCATCGTCACCCGCGAGCACGAAGGCCACTCCAACTTCCGCACGCTGGAAGAACTGCAGGAAGGGCTCGACACCAAGCGCTTCTGGCGCGCCCACCGCAGCTACCTGGTCAACATCAACCACATCAAGGAAGTGGTGCCGTGGTTCAAGTCGAGCTACCAGCTCTGCATGGACGACCGCCGCGCCTCGACCGTGCCCGTCAGCCGCGCCCAGACCCGCCGCCTGCGCGAGCTCGTCAAGCTCTAACCCGTGCTCTGCTATTACGCTTGTCATCCCGACCCCGTCCCTTGCACGCAAGGGGCGGGGGAGGGATCTGCTCTTTCTTGGAGGCCTAATGAAAGCTAATGTCCCGGCATTCTTGCTGCTGGCTAGCTTGCTGGCTCTAACGCCCGCAATGGCAACGTCACCAGCGCCCGCGCCCTTTGATTCTGCTTGGTCTCGCGACGCGCTCTGGGATGACGGCCAGGCCGAGGTGACGTTGTATCAGGCCAAGCGCCCGCAGTACGGCAAGATCGAAACCTACGAAGCCGTCTTCATCGTCGTCAAAGAGGACTTCAACCCGCAACTGCTGGTCAAAGCCGACCCGCCCTTTGAAGGCAAGCACCTCCTGCCGGTGCTCAAGCTCAACGCCGCGCACAGTTACTGGACGCCGAACTACCCCTACCACTATCTTGCCAGCGTTTTCGTGCGGCGCGATGACCCGGCGGCGCTGGTCAAGCTCACCGTCGGCAGCCAGGAGTGGTGCGGAAATACTTTCAAGGAAGTGAAGACCTTTCCGAATCCCGAGCTTACTTTCCACACTTACTGGGACGGCGAAGGCGACGGCACTCGCGCCCTCGAGTACCGCTCCGGCGACTTGCTCGAAGAGCAGCTCCCGCTCGTCCTGCGCGGCCTGGCCTTCGCTCCCGGCCTGGAAGTCCGCCGCCGGCTGCTGCCCAGTTTGCTTTCCAACAAGCTCGGCAAAGGGCCGCAGTTCGTCGCCGCCACCATCACCGTCATCGGCGAAGAATCGGTGGCCACGCCGGCCGGCCGACTGGCCGCCTGGAAAGTCGAGGTGAAGTTCGGCGACGTTCAGCAAACCTGGTGGTTCGAGAAAGCCGCGCCGCACACGCTCGTCAAGATGGAATCTTCCGATGGCCGCGCCTGGCTGCTCAAAGCCCGCACCCGCAAGCCCTACTGGCAGGCGCCCACCTTCCACCCCGAGATGTAGAGGCCGAGTCAAGAGGAGGAAGCTATGAGCCGAGCCGCTTCAATCGTTCGCTACCTTGCCTGGGCACTGATGATCGCGGTCCTGGGCGGGTACCTGCTCAGCCAGTGGGGAGGCGCCGGTATACCGGAAAAACTGATTGTGGTTCTCGTGATGCTTCTCGGCCCGGTAGCCATTGTCGGCATGTTGACGCTCTCTGAGCTGTTGGGGCGGCACAAGAAGGGCATCACACTGCAAGCGGCAACTGTTCTCTCGATCGTAGGCTTTGCCTTCTTCAACTTGATGATCGTGGTTCAGCTCACCATTCATGCCTACATCCGAGGGTACATTCAGGAAGCCCAGGATGACTCCGCCCGCCAGATGCTGCATTGGATTCTCCGCGGGGTCGATTCCGTGCAGCTCGGCATCGACGTTTCCTTTGACGTGTTCTACTGTCTGGGGATGATTCTGTTCGCGACCGTCATGTACGGCCACCCGCGTTTCGGAAAGGGGTTCAGCATTCCCGGGGTCGTTTTGGGCGTTTTGTTGCTGGTTTTCAACCTCTACACGTTTCCGAAGCCCCCCGCCGATGTCGGGTTCATCGACTGGGGACCCTTCACGGCTTTGTGGTGGCTGGCCGTCATCGTCCAAATGATTCGTTCCCGGAACTGGCTGCCATCTGCGCCCGAGCGAAGTGCTTCTCCAGCGCCTCTGTGAGGCCGGCCACGGTGTAGCGCTTTGCTTCAACCGTCACCTGGAGCCCCAGCGCTCGTGCCGTCCGCGAAGTCACCGGCCCAATCGTAATCACTGCCACACCTTGCAGGATTCTTCGAGCTCGATTCTTTCCCACCATTGAACAGAAATTCCGAACTGTGGATGAACTGGTGAAGG
This sequence comes from Acidobacteriota bacterium, assembly GCA_045402975.1. GTDB lineage: Bacteria > Acidobacteriota > Terriglobia > Acidiferrales > 2-02-FULL-67-57 > JACPRL01. Next base: position 2,239 of record JAXIPK010000337.1, on the reverse strand, counting down.
TGACGGCGTCGGGCTTTTTGCCGCTGAATGCCTTCTTGATTCGCCTGCGGGTTGCAGTCGGAACAACAGTTCGATAGACCGTGACCACGTCCACCTTGGCGTCTCGACGTCGCAATTCTTGCGGCAGCACTTGACGCGCCTTCGCCGCTCGGGCCAGCAGCACTCTCTTCCCACGCCACCTCACCGGCCGAAGGGCTTGGACAAGCCCTTCGGCGCGAAACTCCTCCGGAACAACGCGTACGCGCAAGCCGTGGGCGCGCAGGGCGCGCGCGGTCGCCGGGCCAATCGCAGCGATGAGCGCGCCTTTGAGCGCGCTCATCGTCTTGCCATTCTTTCGTAGACGCGCTGCGAAACTTTCCACGCCGTTGACGCTGGTGAAGATGACCCAGTCGTACTCGGGCAATCGCTGGATGGCCGCATCGACGCGCCGCCAGCTTCGCGGCGGCGCCAGCTCAATGGTCGGAAGCTCTACCACCTCTGCACCGCGCGTCTTCAGCGCGCGGTGCAGCGAACCTGCCTGTTCCGAGCGCCGCGTAATCACGATGCGACGCCCGGCCAGTGTTTTGCGGCGCATCAGGCTGCTCCCGGCGGCCGCAACCCCGCTTCGGCAATCGCGGCCAGAATCTCGCGCCCGCCATCATTCAGCAGCCGCTCGGCGAGTCGCACTCCGATCGCCTCGGCCTCATCTTCTGAGCCTTCTTCTGCACTGCGCACCGCACGGGCAGCGTCGAGGCTGACGACAACCCCCACGAGCCGCAACCGCTCCTGCTTCACTGTCGCGTGCGCGGCCAGCGGCACCTGGCAGCCGCCGCCCAGCCGCCGCAGGAAGGCGCGCTCCGCTTGCACACACGATTCCGCCTCGAGGTCGCGCAAGCCGTCGAGCGCCGCCTGAAGCTCACGATCCTCCGAGCGAACTTCAATCGCCAGCGCCCCCTGGCCGATGGCGGGAACCATCTCCTCGGCCGAAAGAATCTGTGTAGCGCGGTCGGCCCAGCCCAGGCGCTTGAGCCCGGCCAGCGCCACCACGATAGCGTCGTACTGTCCTTCGTCGAGTTTGCGCAGGCGAGTGTCGAGGTTGCCGCGCAACGGTTCAATCACCAGGTCCTTGCGCTGCAGCCGCAGTTGCAGCTGCCGTCGCAAGCTGCTGGTGCCGACGCGCGCCCCGGCCGGCAGCGCCGCCAGCGGTTGCCCGTGGCGCGAGATCAGTGCGTCGCGCGCGTCTTCGCGCACGGGAACAGCGCCGATGACCAAGCCCGGCGGCAGCTCCACCGGCAAATCCTTCAGGCTGTGCACGGCCAGATCAATGCGCCGCGCCAGCAGCGCTTCCTCAATCTCTTTGGTGAAGAGTGCTTTTGTTCCTCCGGCAACGGCCAGCGGCACGTCGGTAATCTTGTCGCCGGTGGTGTGGATGGTTTCCAGCCGAACCTCAATCGCGTAGGCGCGCTCGAGCAGCGTCTTGACATGGTTCGCCTGCCAGAGCGCCAGCCGGCTGCCGCGCGTGCCGAGAATCAGCGGAGAGCGCATCGCGCTCTTTCAGTCCTTCAGCTGGAAGGTCTTGCGGATGAACTCCATCAGCTTCAGCCCGTCGGGTTCCTGCGGCAGGTGCTTCAACTGCGCCAGCGGCATGTGCAGGATCTTGTTCACCAGCGAGCGCGACATCTCCTCCACCGCCGCCCGCTGCTCCGGCGTAAGGTCTTTCAAGTGCGCCCGCGCCAGCTCCTGCTCGCGTAGCCCGTTGAGCTTCTCTTGCAGCGCCAGGATGGTCGGCGTCAGCTCCAGCCGCTTCAGCCGCGCCAGAAAGCGGTCGACCTCGTGCTCGACAATCTCTTCCGCCCGCTCCGCTTCGCGCTGCCGCTCGCGCCGGTTGGCGTTGACCACTTCCTTCAGGTCGTCGATGTCGTAGACGAAGATGTTGTCGAGCTCATTCATCGCCGGCTCGATGTCGCGGGGCACGGCGATATCGATGAAAAACATCGGCCGGTTCCTGCGCTCGGCCAGGAACTGCTCGCCGTGCTGTTTGCGCAGGATGTGGTGCGGCGCGCCGGTCGAGCTGATGACGATGTCTGCCTGGCCGGCGTACTTCACCAGATCGTCGAACTTGATCGCCTGCCCGCCGAGCTGCTCGGCCAGCTCCTGGGCGCGGCCGTAGGTTCGGTTGGTGACCAGGATGGCCTGGGCGCCGCTGCGGCGCAGGTGCCGGGCGGCCAGCTCGCTCATCTTGCCGGCGCCGATGAGGAAG
>JAXIPK010000228.1:0-3374 GCA_045402975.1 Acidobacteriota bacterium | reverse complement strand
CGTAGGTGCCGAAGTGCGCCGCCACACAGCGCCCGCGGGCGGCGTCAATCAAGTGCGGCAGACTTGTGCTACCGTCGGGGCCGACGATGGACTGCGGCGTCTCAATCATCAGCTCGATCTTGAGCGAGCCGGCCGGAAGCTTCAGCCGCGCTTCCAGAATGTCGAACAAATCGGCCAGCGCCCGCACGTGCTCGGGAATCGTGACCTTGGGAAGCGTGGTGACATAGTTGGGCGGGAAGGCGCCGCCGGTTTTCTCCACCAGTTGCGAGATGAAAACGTCCAGGGTGCGGAAGCTGCGCTCGCGGGTATCTTCCGAGAAGGGCTTGATGCGGATGCCGATGAAGGGCGGCAGCTCGCCCGAAGCCAGCCCGGCAGCGACTTCATCGGCCGCCTGGGCGGCGTGCATGTCCTCTTCGGCGTCGGGCCGGGTGCCGTAGCCGTCTTCGAAGTCGATGCGGAAGTCCTCGACCGGCTCGCGGACGAGTTTCTCTTTCACGCGCGCGTAGATCGTGCGCGTCAGCTCCTCCGAATCCGACAGGCCGACGGCTTGGGCCAGAACCTGCGGGTCGGGCGCGTAGCGCTCGAGGGAGCGAAGGGCGAGCGCGCCCAGGCGGCGGGCCGAATCGGCTTTGAAGAGGTGAGCGCCGCCGTAGACGGTGTGCACGGGCTGGCGGCGGCCGGACTCGCCCGGATAGCGCCGGGCCCATCGGGCATTGGCCTGTCGCAGCCGCTTTTCAAGCGCTCGAATGGCCTCGCGCGAAAGAGAGGTCTTCATCCGCTAGGCTCGCGCCGGAGCCGCTTCGCGCACTGAGCGCACGATGTCCATGAAGCGCCGGACGCGCTGCACATCCACCGGGTTTTCCATCACGCCGTCTTTCTTCAGGCTGGAGCCGACGATGACGCCGTCGGCGTGCTGGAGGAAGGCGGTGATGTTGCTCTCGTTCGAGCCGCTGCCGACCAGGATCGGGCGGGTCGCCAGCCGCCGGGCTTCGGCGACTTTCTCGACGTCGGGGGCCGAACCGGTCATGCGGCCGGTGACGATGAGCGCATCGGCGCCGTAGAACTCGCACCATTCGATGTGCGTGGCCAGGTCGAGGCCCGGAAAAGCCACCGAGTGTTTCTTATCCACGTCGGCGAAGATGTGGATGTCTTCGGCGTAGAGCTCCTTGCGCTTGCGGAAGAGGTCGGCGGCGCAACCGTGGTCGAGCTCGCCCGTGTCCCACAAGCGCGAGCCGGTGAGGATACAGACGCGAATGAAGCGGGCGCGGGCGGCCACCGCAATCGACAGGCAGACGACGCCGCCGTTGTGGATGACGTTGATGCCGGCGGGGAGCGGAAAGCTCTTGATCACTTCCGCCGCGGCCACCGCCTGGGTGGTCATCGCTTCCGGCTTGACCTCAAGGCCGACGTAGTACGGCCAGTCCCACATGTTTTCGACGATGAGGCCGTTGACTCCGCCCTGCACCAGCGCCTCGGCGTCCCAGAGCGCCTTGTCGATGATGGTTTGCATCCCGTAGCCGCCGTAGCCGGGGGCGCCGGGCAGCGGCCACAAGTGCACCATGCCGATGACGGGCTTGGGTACACCGAACAAATCCGCCAGCGACTTCAGCCGCGGCCGGTCCATCTCCTGTTTCCACTTCGGCATCGGTTCCACAGTGACCTCACGCAATAGCGGCTGAACCTTTTCGGTTCAGCTCTAGAGTCAACAGCTCCAGCGCCCGGGTCCGCCAGGAATCGGCCTCGCCCGGCAGGCGGCTGGTTTGTAGCAGGCTGACGATTTCATTCAGCGCCGGCACTTGCTCTCCCGCTCCGACGACGGCCGCGGTGAGCGCGCCGGCGGTGTTGGCCAGCACCGCCGCTTCCGGCCACGGCCAGCCGTTGTACCGGGCCCGCAGCAGCGCCGCCGTAAAAGCATCTCCCGCCCCGGTGGTGTCGGTGCATTGCAAGGGGAACGCCGGTGCGTTCAACAGCTCGCTGCGCTCCCGAAGCCAGCAGCCCTTCGCGCCGCACTTGACGACCACCTGCCGCGCCCCGGCCTGCTCCAGCGCCTGGAAAACGGCGCGTACATCTTGTTGACCGGTGAGGGCACGGGCTTCGTCGAAAGCGGCGATCAGAATATCCAGTTCGCGGGCCACTTGCAAGATTGCTTGCGGGACCTGACGGCTGGGCGCGTCTCCGACATCGAGTGAGGTCCAGGCGCCACGCTGGTGGGCTTCCGCCAGGAGGCGACGGACCGCATGGGCGCCGGAGGAAGAAAGCAGCGAGTAGCCCACCAGGTGCAGACCCACAACTCCGTTCCAATAACTGTCGGGATCCACAGGCAGAGTGATCTCGGCGTTGGCGCCACGGCTTCCGAAGATGGTGCGCTGGCCGTCGGGCTCGACAGCGATGAACATCAAGCCGGTCGCGGCCCGCTCGAGGCGGCGAACGCTGGAGACGTCCACTCCTTCGGCCTCAAGCGCGCGCAGCGCGAAGTCGCCGAACCAGTCGCGCCCGGCCGAACCCAGCAGACGCGTCGGAGTTTTCCAGCGCGCCAGCGCCAGCGTGGTGTTGGCGCCCACGCCGCCGAGGTGGATTTCGAGCGCGGGTGAAGTGGCGTCACCGCCGACCAGCAGCGGCGCCGGAAGGCGGCCGAGCACGTCGACGTTGATGTCGCCCAGGACGAGGATCTTCCCAGTCCCGGTTTCCGGTGTTTCAGTCATCGCGTCCAGTGGAAGTTCCAGTGCTGGTCTTGGCAGGGAGTCGGGAGTACCGGCCGGCCGCCTGTCGGCGCGAGAGCGGAGCAGACTCGTGCTCGTGGATGGGCTGGCGCTCGGTGTTGGCTTCCGGATACTTGCGAAGGTAAGGGTTGGTGAGGGCCGGGGCGAGCTCTTCGGTCTTGAAGCGCAGGTAGCGCTGCTCGTGCTGCTGGGCGAGCTTGGGCTGCTCGAGCGCGGTATAGCAAAGCATCAGGTTGTAGTGGGCGTCGAGGTCTTCGGGGTCGATGGTCAGAGTTTGTTGGAACTCCCGGATGGCTTCGGCGAAGCGGCGCTGGCGGAAAAGAATTCGCCCCATCTCGTTGCGCACCACGCGGTCGCGCGGGAATTGCGCGGCCACGGTTTGCAAGTTATGCAACGTCTCCTCGAGGCGGCCTTCGGATTGCAGAACGCGGGCGTAGAAAAAGTTGGCGGGGGCGAAGGTGGGGTTGAGACTCAGGGCCTTCTCCAGCACTTCACGGGCGCCGGGGAAGTCGCCCGTCTCCAGTCGCACCCGGCCGATGTTGGTCCACAAGTCGGCGCGCGCCGGCTCGAGCTCGGCGGCGCGGCGGAAAGCGGCCTCGGCGCGGCCCCAATCGGCCTGAGCCAGCAGGCCGATGCCGTAATCGTTCCAGCGCT